>CAYUME010000508.1:0-4342 GCA_964445475.1 uncultured Planctomycetia bacterium | reverse complement strand
CATGTAACACGGATGGGGCTCAGGATAGGGCCGGTCACCCGGAATGTCAACTGCGACCCATGCTGTATGCCATCGCGGCGCACGGACAGTGCGGAGGCGAAGACACAGGGGACCCGATCAGGCGTGCGACGCGGGCGTCTCCCCCGCCGACGGGCCGGGCGGCTCGGCGTACGGCGCGCGGCGCAGGTGACGCAGGAGGAACGCGCCCAGGTCGTCGAGCAGCGTGTAGACGACGGGCACGATGACGAGGGTGAGGATCGTGGAGGTCGTGAGCCCCCCGATGACGGCGACGGCCATCGGCCCGCGGGACTCCGCGCCCGCCCCGGTCCCGAGGGCCGTCGGAAGCATCCCGAAGATCATCGCGAACGTCGTCATCAGGATCGGCCGCAGCCGGACCGGCCCCGCCTTCAGGACCGCCGCGTCCCGCGCCATGCCGTCCCGCCGCCGCAGCGTGTTCGTGTAGTCGATCAGCAGGATCCCGTTCTTCGTCACCAGCCCCATGAGCATGATGATGCCGATGAACGTGAAGATGTTCAGTGACATCCGGAAGGCGACGAGGGCCCCGAGCGCGCCGACGATCGAGAGCGGGACCGAGAGCATGATCGTGAAGGGGTGGACGAAGCTCTCGAACTGCGAGGCAAGAACCATGTAGATCACGGCCACCGCCAGGAGGAGCGCGAACCGGAGGTTCGCAAACGACTCCTCCATGATCTCGGCCATCCCGATGAAGGCGAAGGTGTGCCCCGGCGGGAACTCCGCCTCCCGGGCGAAGCGCGTCAGCTCCTTCACGGCGTCGCCCAGCAGCATCCGCCGCGCCCCCTCCGTCTCCAGGTTCGCCATGACCGTGATCTGGCGCGCCCGGTTGTAGCGGTCGATCTGGACCGGCCCCGCCTCCTCCCGCACCTCGGCCACGTTCCGCAGCGCGACGAGCGTCCCGGACGAGCTCCGGACGGCGAGGGAAAGGATGTCCTCCGCCCGGCGGCGCTCCGGCTCCTCGAGCCGGACGCTCACGTCGTAGCGGTCCCCTTCCGCCCGGAACTTCGCCACGTCGTCGCCGCCCACGAGGGCCTTCACCGTCGTCGCGACGGCCAACGGGCTCACCCCCAAGTCGGCCGCCCGGTCGCGCTTCACGTAGACGTTCGCCTCCGGCTTGCCGCGCTCGTAGGAGGTGTCGAGGTCCGCGTAGCCCCCGGCCGCGCGCATCTTGGTCAGGATCTCCGCGGCGATGACGTCGAGCCGCGCGAGATCGCTCCCGCGCAGGTCGAGCTGGATGTCCATGCTCTTGAAGGCGCTGCTCGAGACGCGGGGGACGATCTCGACGCTCACCTTCGCGTCCCGGATGTCCGCCAGCTGCCGGCGCACCCAGCGGATCGCGTCCTCCTGGGTCGCGGCCCGGGCCCCCTTCCCCTTCATCCGGACATAGAGGGTCCCCTCGTTGACGCGCTTCAGCGAATCGGAGCCGATCGTCAGGAAGGTGTAGTCCAGCCAGGGTTGCCCCTTCAGCCTCGCCCGGATCCGGTCGAAGAGGGCGTCGGTCACCGGCAGCGACGCCCCGAGGGGGGCCTTGACGCGTACGTTGAACTCGCTCTGGTCCTCCTTGGCGTGGAACTCGCTGCCGAGCAGGCGCGCCACGCCGATCGCCCCCACGAAGGAGGCCAGCGCGAGGCCCACCATCACCAGGCGGTGCCGCAGCGCCCAGCCCAGCAGCCCCTCGTACACGCGGTCGATGGCATGGAAGAACCGCTCGGAGGCGACATACAGGGCGCCGTACTTCGGCTTGCGCAGGAAGCGCGACGAAAGCATCGGGTCGAGCGTAAAGGAGACGAACATCGAGATCAGGACCGCGAACGTCACCGTGAGGCCGAACTGGTAGAAGAACCGCCCCACCATCCCCTTCATGAAGGCGACGGGGACAAAGACGGCGACCACCGAGAGGGTCGTGGCGAAGACCGCCAGCGCGATCTCGTTCGTCGCGAACGCGGCGGCCTGCCGCGGCGGCATCCCCTCCTCCACGTGCCGCATCGTGTTCTCCTGCACCACGATCGAGTCGTCGATCAGCAGCCCGATCGCCAGCGTCAACGCCAGCAACGTCATCATGTTCTGCGTGAAGCCGAGGGCGAGCATCAGGACGAACGTCCCGATCACCGCGGTCGGGATGACGAGCCCGCTGATCACCGTGCTGCGGGGATTCCGGAGGAAGAAGAAGACGATGAGGATGGCCAGCCCGCCGCCGAAGACCATGTGGAACTGGACCTCGTGGACGGACTGCTCGATATAGACCGAGAGGTCCTGGGCGATCTCCAGGCGCACCCCCCTCGGGCCGAGCTCCGCCTGCAGCCGCGCGTACTCCGCCTTGATCGCCCGCGCGACCTCGACCGTGTTCGTCCCCGACTGGCGTCGCACCTGCAGGGCGATCGCCCGCCGGTCGTCCAGCCGCGCCAGGCTCCGCTCCTCCTCCAGGCCGTCCTCCACCCGCCCCACGTCCCGGATCCGCACCGGCGCCCCCTGCCGGTACGCCACCACCAGGTCCGCCATCGCCTCCGCGGAGTCGAACTCCGCCTTCGTCCGGACCAGGATCTCCTTCGGCCCCGTCTCGACGCGGCCGCCCGGGATCTCCACGTGGCCCGTCCGGAGCGCCTGCTCCACGTCCTGCACCGCCAGCCCGTACCCCTCCAGCCGCGTCCGGTCGAGCCAGACCCAGATCTGCCGGTCGCGGCCGCCGACGAGAACGACCTGCCCGACGTTCCGGATCCGCTGCAGCCGCTCCTTCACCGTCTTGTCCGCGATCCGCGTCAGCTCGCGGACCGGAAGGTCCCCCGAGACCAGGATGGAGAGGATCGGCGCCGCGTCGATGTCCATCTTCTCCACCACCGGGTCCTCCAGGTCCTTCGGCAGCACCGAGCGGACCGTCCCGATGCGCGCGGTCACCTCCTGGTAGGCGATGTCGACGCCCTTCTCCAGCTCGAACTCGATGACGATCTGAGAGACGCTGTCCGCGCTGGTCGAGCGAAGCCGCTTGATCCCGGCAATCGTCGAGACGGCCTCCTCGAGGGGGTCCGTCACCGTCGACTCGATCGTCTCGGGGTCGGCGCCGGGGAGAACGGAGACGACGGTGATGATGGGGAACTCGACCCGGGGGAAGAGGTCGACGCCGAGGTCGAGGAAGGAGACGGCCCCGAAGACGAGGATCGCCGCGATCCCCATCGTGGTGAAAACGGGCCGCCGGATTGCCGTGTCGGAGAGGATCATGTGTCGCTAGTCCGCATTCACCCAGACCTTCTCGCCGGCCCGGAGCCCCCCGAGAATCTCCGCCTCGGCCCCGGTCATCGCGCCCATTTTTACGGGCCTCGTCACGGGCGTCCCCTCGCCGGGACCGGCCACGCGCACCTGCCACCCGCCACCCGCGGCCTCGCGCTCGAGCGCCCGGCGCGGCACAACCACCGCGTCCGGCCGCCCGGGAAGCTGCACGCGCACCTTCGCCAGCAGGCCCGGGCGCAGGCGCCCGTCCGCGTTCGCCGCCAGAACGCGGCACTTCACGCTCCGCGTCGACTCCTCCAGCGCGGGAAAGACGACGGCGACCGTCCCGGCGCCGGCGCCGGGGACCCCGTCCGCCTCGTACGCGACAGGCGTCCCGGTCCGCACCTCCGCCAGCAGCTCCTGCGGCAACGCGAAGTCGAGCTCGAGCACGCCGGTCTCCTGGACCTCCACGAGCTGCGTGACGGGCATCGACGTGACGGGCTCGCCGGGATCGACGAAGCGGTGCGTGACGGTGCCGTCGAACGGAGCCCGGATCGTCGCCTCGTCGACCTTTTGCTTCGCGTACCCGAGGGCGGCTTCCGCCTGCTTCACGCGGGCCGCCGAGGCGTCCTGGCGCGTCTTCGCGTCGTCGTACTGCCGCCGCGAGATCGACGGCTCCTCCCCCGCCGGCTTCTCCCAGAGCTTCCGCATCCGCTCGAAGAGAAGCTGCGCCTCCTCCAGCCCGGCGCGCGCCGCGGCCAGCTCCGCCTCCCGCTGCGCCGCGTCCAGCCGGAAGAGGACGGGATCGAGCCGGACGAGCTCCTGCCCTTTCGTCACGGCGTCCCCGACGTCGACGAGGACCTCCTCGACGCGCCCGGAGACCTGGGCGCCGACCCGGGTCGACTGCCGGGCATGGAAGGAGCCGATCGCGGGGACCTCGCGGGCCAGTCCGCCTTCCCGCGCCTCGGCCCAGGCGCCGGCCGGCTCAGCCTTCCCGGACGCGGGTTGGGTCGGGACCGGGTCCGGGACCGCGGCGTGGGCGCCCGGCACGACAGAGGGGGCGCCGCGCTCGCCGCAGCCGACCAGGAGGGCCGCGGCGCAGACC
>CAYUME010000507.1:0-4349 GCA_964445475.1 uncultured Planctomycetia bacterium | reverse complement strand
GCAGCGCGATCGCCGGGGCGGCCTCCGCGGCGGCCAGGCGCCGGGCGGCGGACCCCGCCAGCGGAGCGAAAGCGGCGAGCGCGGAGGACCGGGCGAGAAAGAGGCGTCGGGAGGTCATGGGGCTCCTCGGGAATGGTGGAACGGAATCCGGCGGCGCCCCGCGGCGCCGTGCCGTCGCTAATATGCTACCCCGTGGGTCTCAATGTCAACGATAAACGCGTGCCGGGACGGCCGCGTGGGGGGGCTCCACGAGCGGGGCGGAGGATTCCTAACGTGGCCGTCGCGGCGCCTGCACCATCAGGTCGCCGATCGCCTTCGCGATCTCCGCGTCGGGCACCGCCTTGATGAGGTAGCGGTGCCGGCCGCCGGGCGCGGCCGTCCAGCCGTTCTTTCCGTTGGACTCCACCGCGATCGTCCCCTCGGGCGACAGCTTGAAAAGCCCCGCTTCGCCCCGGATCGCGTACCACATCGCCGTCTGGTCCCAGCTCGACCGGCTCGAAGTTCCATTCCTTGCCTGCCGGGTATCGCCCGCCCATGACGACGAGCAGCCGCGCCTTCTTCTTCACGAGCGCGACGCCGTCGAGCGGGCTGGCCGCGTCGGGCCGGGAATCGAGCAGGGCCGCGAGGTTCGGCAGCGGCCCCGTCGCCACCACCGTCACGCTCCCGTCCGGCTGCGCCGCGAGGAGCTTCCGGTAGAGCGCCACCGCGTCCGGGGCGCCCGCGCCGGACTTCAGCGCGTTCGGGAAGTGCTTCGCGACGTGCTCGTTGTACTTGTGGTCGCCGCCGCCGCAGAGGAACCCCGTCTTCGTCCGGCACGTGCCGACGGGGACGTCCGGGCGCCCGTACCAGGTGTTGATCGCGTCGAGGCACGGCGCGCCCCACTCGCTCGACGTGCAGCAGGCCATGCCGAGGACGACCGCCTCGCCCCGGTCCGCAAGGGCGTGGAGCACGGCCATCGTCCCCGCGTCGTCGCAGTCCGGCCCGATGTCCGTGTCGAAGAGGATCCGCGCGGGCGCGGCGGCCGCGGCGGCGGGGAGGAGGACAACCAGGACGGCGAAGGCGATAAGGGGCGGCGTGCGCGTCATGTCGGAATCCTCCACGGGGCTGCCGCCATGATAGGGCGGCATCGGGAGCCGGGAAAGCGGAATCGGGTGGGGGAGGGAGGGATCGGCCGCGGCGGGAAACGGTCTCCCCTCGAAGGCCAACCATCCCGACCCCCGTGCAGCCCTCCTACCCGCCCCGGTGCCGCCGCCGGTACTCCCGCGGCGTGCAGCCGCAGAGCGCCTGGAAGGCGGCGTTGAACCGGCTCAGCGAGCGGAATCCCGCGTCGCGGGCGATCTCCAGCACCTTGGCGTCGCCCGTCACCAGCATCCGCTGCGCATGGGAGACGCGGTGCTGCACGACGAACCGCGCCGGGGTCGTCCCGAAGGCCTTCCGGAAGAGGAGCGCGGCATAGTCCGGATGCAGCCCCACCGACGCCGCGATCTCGGCGACGCGCAGGGGCTGCGCGTAGCGCGTGGCGATGACGTGGGCCATCCGCTCCACCAGCGCGGGCGCCCCCCGGCCGGCCGCGCCCAGGACGCGGGCGCCGGGCTCCCGCCCCCGGCTGGCGACCGCCCGCTCCGCCAGCCGCAGCAGCCGGGCCTTCAGCTCGAGCAGGACGGTCTCCCGGCGGCGCTCCGGCGCGTCCGTCAGGTCCCGGCGCCATTGCGCGAACAGGGCCCGGTCGAGGTCCCCGCGGGCGGCGTCCGGCTCCTCGACCACGCGTCCGCCGAGCAGCGGCTCGGCCAGCCGCTTCGGAAGCCCCCACCCCAGGACCCAGGCCAGCGGCAGGGTCACGACGTGATAGGGCGCCGCCCCCTCGAAGGCGACGATCTGGTGCGGCCGCGCCGCCCAGAACGCCGCCAGCCGCCCGGCGCGGACCGTCGAGCGCCGGCCCCCCAGCAGGTACGTGAGGCTTCCCGCGGCGAGGAGGTTGAGCTCGACCTCGTTGTGGCGGTCGGCCCGGTCCATCCGCCGCGGCTCCCAGACCTCGCAGGTCAGGCCGTACGGCTCGAAATCGGGACGCCGGGGATCGAAATGCCGGGGCATCCGCCGCGTGACCTCGGAAAACGGGAGGTTTTGACTGGAATACAGGTGGAATAAAGCCTATTCCGTATTCTATCATGGGATCCGGACGCGTCGAGGAGCAATCGCGTGGGCGTCCGGCGGGGACCCGCGTCTGGAGATCGGCTCATGAGGACTTCGACGGGCTCCCGGCGCGCGGCGGCCGCCCTCGCCCTGCTGCTGCCGGCCGCCCCGGCCTTCGGCGCGCCGGCCGTGGAACAGTGGGGCTGCTTCGAGGTGGCCCTGGAGGGGCCCGCCGACGGCAATCCCTACCTGGACGTGCAGCTCTCCGCCACGTTCCGCCAGGGGGGTCGCTCCGTCTCGGTCCCCGGCTTCTGGGACGGCGGCGGCGCCTACGCGATCCGGTTCAGCCCGCCGGCGGCGGGCGAATGGCGCTACGTGACGAAGAGCAACCGCCCCGGGCTGGACGGCCGGCAGGGCGGATTGACCGCCGCGAAGCCTTCGGGCGACAACCATGGCCCCGTGGAGGCCTTCAAGACCTTCTACCTCCGCTACGCCGACGGCACCCCCCACCACTCGTTCGGCACGACGTGCTACGCCTGGGTGCACCAGCCCGACGCGCTCCAGGAACAGACCCTCAAAACCCTGGCGGCGTCGCCCTTCAACAAGATCCGGTTCTGCGTCTTCCCCAAGAGCTATGCCTACAACAAAAACGAGCCGGAAGGCTTCGCGTTCCAGAAACGGGCGGACGGCACATTCGACTTCAGCCGGCCCGACCCCGCCTTCTGGCGCCGCTTCGAGCGGCGGATCCTCGACCTGCAGCGGCTCGGGATCGAGGCGGATCTGATCCTCTGGCACCCCTACGACCGCTGGGGGTTCGCCACGATGGGCCGGGAGCATGACGACCGGTACCTGCGCTACTGCATCGCGCGCCTGGGCGCCTTCCGCAACGTCTGGTGGTCGCTGGCCAACGAGTACGACCTCATGGCGCCCCAGGCCATGAAGGGCCACCGCGGCGACAAGGCGATGGACGACTGGGACCGCTTCTTCTCGATCCTCGAGAAGGAGGATCCGTACCGCCGGATGCGCGGCATCCACAACTGCCGCGGATTCTACGACCACGCGAAGGCGTGGGTGACGCACGCCAGCCTGCAGACCTCCGACATGGACGCCGGCGTGCGCTTCCGCACGACGTTCGGAAAGCCGGTCGTCTACGACGAGTGCCGCTACGAAGGCAACGTCCCGCAGGGCTGGGGCAACCTGGACGGACGCACCATGACCCAGCGCTTCTGGCTCGGGACCCTGGGCGGCTGCTACGTCGGCCACGGCGAGACGTACACGCATCCCGAAGAGATCCTCTGGTGGTCCAAGGGCGGCGTGCTGCACGGCGAGAGCCCGAAGCGCATCCAGTGGCTGAAGGACTTCATGGCGCAGGCCCCGCCGTTCGACGCGCTCGAGCCGCAGGGGGACGACAAGGGCCGCTTCGTGCTGGCCAAGCCGAACGCGTACTACCTGCTCTACTGCCTGGCCGGCAGGCCGGCGTCGATCGCCCTTCCCGGCGAGCGTCCCTACAAGGTGGACGCGATCGACCCGTGGGCGATGCGGGAGTGGCCCGAGGGCACCGCGCGCCCCGGCGCGTTCGCCGTGCCGCCGCCGCCGGAGGACCGCCTCTACCGCTTCGTGCCGTATGCGCCGGGCGAGTCGCTGCGCCCGGAGGCGCGGGCCACGGCGTCCGCCACGGAAGGGACTCCCCCGCTGGCGGTGACGTTCTCCGGCGAGGGCGGCGGGCGCTTCCGCTGGGATTTCGGCGACGGGACGACCAGCGCCGAGCGGGCGCCGAAGCACACGTTCGTGAAACCGGGGCTCTACACCGTCACCTTGACGGTCACCGCGTCGGACGGGGCCGCCGCGCGAACGCACCTGACCGTCGCGGTGGACCGGGACGCGAACGCGCCCATCGTCCGGGCCGGGTTTCCCGATGGGGAAGTCCCCGCGCTTGCGCTCCGCGGCCGGGCCGCGCGACAGCCGGACGGCCCGATCCGGCTGCCCGACGGCGAGCCGTGGAGCTGGGTGCAGGCCGGAGACGGCCCGCTCGACGACCTGCGCGGCCTCCGTTCGTTCACGATCCTCGGATGGCTCAAGCCGGAGAGCCTGAAGACCGGCTCCGGAGGCAACCGCATCGTGTTCTGCCTGAACCGGGATCGTTCCGGGATCGACCTCGTCTGTCATGACGACGGCCGGCTGCGCCTCTCCGTCAACGAGTGGCCCGACCGCGTGAAGAA
>CAYUME010000506.1:0-4353 GCA_964445475.1 uncultured Planctomycetia bacterium | reverse complement strand
CCACGGCGTGTCCTCCTTTCTCGGTTGCGTGTCGCAACCGGGTGACGAATGAATCCACCAGGAGGATACGCCGTTTCTATTTCTCCACAAGATTCAGGACACTACCTCAAAGGTTTTTCGAAGGAGTCGGCATGAACAGATTGGTGATCTTAACGGCGCTTCTATTGGGATTGCCGGGCTCCTGCTTCTCCAAAGAGAACGCGGAGGTGAAGGAAGGCAACGGCTACGTCCAACGCGAATGCCTCAACCTTTCCGACATGAAGGGCTTCACGCCGGCGACGGAGGTGAAACTCAGCCAGTACGGCGGCTGGATGGAAAAGAAGGAGAAGGCCACCGGCTTCTTCCACACGGCCAAACGCGACGGTCAGTGGTGGGTGATCGATCCGGAAGGGTACGTCTTCCTGTGCGTCGGCGTGAATTCGGTTACACCGGCCTCCGAGGAGGCGGCCGCGAATCCTACGCCTGACGATCTGAAATGGGGCGAACGGACGCAGGCGACGCTGCGTGAACATGGCTTCAACATGCTGGGCTGCTGGTCGGCCACGTATCTCATGCGGAAACTCTCCAAGCCCATGCCGTATTGCCTGCGATGGAATATCATGGCCGGCTATCGGAAACAGCGGGCGGCCAAGTACCCGGAGACGGGCAAGATCGAGGCGATCTACCCGTTCGATCCGGAGTTCGAGGCCTTCTGCGACCAGGTGGCCAGAGGGATGGAGGAGACGAAGGACGACCCGTGGCTGCTGGGACACTTCTCGGATAACGAGTTGCCGTTTCACGAGGGCGGGATCGTCGAACGGTATCTGAGTCACCCGGAGAATGACCCCTGTCACGTGGCGGCGGCAAAGTTCATGGCCTCGCGCAAAGACCGCAAACCGGGCAAGGATGACGACCGCGAGTTCCTCCAATTGGTCGTAAGCGAATACTACCGCAAGGTCTCGGAGGCGCTGCGCAAGCACGACCCGAACCACATGTACCTCGGCTCGCGCTTCCACGGTCTGGCGCTCAACTCGCCTTCGCTGTTCATCGCCGCCGGGCCCTATGCGGACATCGTCTCCGTGAACTACTATCACCGCTGGACGCCGGAGCACGATCGCATCCGGGAGTGGTCGAGGCGGGCGGGCAAGCCGATCCTCATCACCGAGTGGTATGCGAAGGCGGCGGACAGCGGGCTGCCGATCGACAAGGGCGGCGCCGGTTTTCACGTGAAGGCGCAGGGCGATCGCGCGAAGTTCTACCGGCACTTCACGCTCGGTCTGCTCGGGAACCCGGACTGTGTCGGCTGGCACTGGTTCAAGTACCGTGACAGCGCCGAGAACAACCCCGGTCTGGTCAACGGCACGGACGAGCCCTACGCCGTCCTGTGGGACGCGGCGAAAGAAATCAACACGCAGGTGTACCCGCTGGCGACGTTCCTGCGACGCGACTGAACGGCGTGGACTGCGGCGCGACGGATGGGAATCCCGAAGAAGTGGAAGCCGCCCTGAGGTCGTATCCTGTCCGCGAGGTCAGAGCCGCTGCGGGGGAGGGGGGGGATTCCGGCCTTGAACGGTATGGTCAGGCGCTGAAGGAGTACTATCCCGATACGGAATCCAGCCTGAGCCCCAAAGGAGAATAACATGTTGTGGCGAAGAGGCCGAGCGTGGGGCTGTGTTGCCTTCCTGGCGGCCTTGGGTGCCGTCGTGGCTCCCTCCGTCGCCCGGGCGGACGCCAAGCCACTCAAAGTGTTCATCTTGGTCGGGCAGTCCAATATGCAGGGGCAGGCCATGGAGGCGACCCTGGCCGGCTTGGCCATGGATCCCGTGACAAAGCCGCTGTACGACAAACTCGTGGACGAGAGCGGCAAGCCGCGGGTATACGAGAACGTCCATATTGCCGCCTTCAGCCGGACCGACTCCTGGGGCAAGATCGGGGACGAGGTGGAGAAGCACGGTCAACTGACCGTGGGCTATGGCGGCAATACGACGGACCTAGGCAAGCTGGGGCCGGAACTCGCGTTCGGCGTGACGATGTACGAGAGCCTGAAGGAGCCCCTGCTGATCATCAAGACGTCATGGGGTGGCAAGAGCCTGAAGCTGGACTTTCGTTCTCCGAGCGGCGGGCCGTTCTACGACCATCCCGAAGAGGTGAAGGATCGCGTGACCAACAAGGGGGAGAAGATAACCGCGGCCGAGGAGATCGCGCAGAAGGTCGAGGCCACGGGCAAGTACTACCGGTTGATGCTGAAACATGTCCGGGGCGTGATGGCCGATCCGGGCAGATACTGTCCGGCCTATGATCCGAAGGCGGGGTGCGAGATGGCCGGGTTCGCCTGGTTCCAGGGCTTCAATGACCTGGTCGGGCCCTATCCACCGGTCGATCCGGGCGATACGAAGAAGGGGGGCGGCAAGGACTACTCTGAATACAGCCGTCTCCTGGCGTGTTTTATACGGGATGTGCGCAAGGATCTCTCCGCGCCGAACATGCCCTTCGTGATCGGGGTCTTGGGCGTGGGCGGAAAGACGGCGGGTGAGAATACGGAGCTGTTCCGCAAGGCGATGGCTGCGCCCGCCGGGATGGAGGAGTTCAAGGGCACCGTCGCGGCGGTGAATACGGCGGATTTCTGGGATGAGAAGCTGGGGGAGCTGGAAGAGCGGAAGAGCGTGACGCGAGAGCAAAAAGGACGTCCGGCCTCGGAAGACAAATACGCCGAGTTGAGGGGGAAACTGGCCCCGCTCGTGAAAGAATTGGAGGCCCTGAAAGCCCAGAAGGGGGCTGGCGGGAACAAGGCCAAGATGGAGGAGCTCTCAAGGAAGATACAGGATACCCTCTACACGCCCGAGGAACAGGAGTACATAGCCAAGAACCGGTCCAATCAGGGGTATCACTACCTGGGGTCGGCCAAGATCTACAGCCGCATCGGCGAGGCCTTGGCCAAAGCCATCGTCGACCTGGGCAGGACGAAGTGAGCTCCACGGCCCCGCATCCACTGCGTCTTCCACCCGCCTCCGCCCGGAAGCCCCGCCCCTCCGGGGCGCCTGGTTGTCTGAAGGACCCGCCCGGTTCCCCGCGGTGGCATTCGGCCGGGCTGGATGAGGGCTGTCGTCATTCCTGTTCGCTCACATCATCGACATCGGGTCGACGTCCACCCCCACCCGCACCGTCCGGTCCGACCGTGACAGCGCGTCCACCTTCCGCAGGGCGCGCTGGACGAAGTCGAGGTGCCCGGTCTTCACGAGCAGTTGGAGGCGGTGGCGCCCCTTGAGACGGGCCAGGGGGGCGGGGACGGGGCCGAGGATCTGGCCGGTGTCCTCTCGCAGGGCCTTCGCGATCTCTTCCCGGAGGCGCGCCGCAGCCGCCGACACCTTCTCCAGGCTCGCCCCCTGGCAGAGGATCCGGACGAGGCGGGTGAAGGGCGGGTAGCCGAGGGCCTTCCGTTCCTCCAGCTCCCGGGCGGCGAAGCCCTCGTAGTCGTGCGCCGCGGCGAAGCGGAGGCTGTAGTGGTCGGGATTGAAGGTCTGGACGAGGACGCGCCCGCCCTTCGGCCCGCGTCCGGCGCGGCCCGCCACCTGCAGGACGAGCTGGAAGGTCCGCTCCGCGGCGCGGAAGTCGGGCATCCAGAAGGCGGTGTCGGCGGAGACGACGCCGACGACCGTGACGTTCGGGATGTCGAGCCCCTTGGCGATCATCTGGGTGCCGACGAGGACGTCGATGGCGCCGGAGGCGAGGCCGTCGAAGGCCGCCCGGTAGTCGCGCCGTCCCCGCATCGCGTCGCTGTCCATCCGCGCGACGCGCGCCCCGGGGAAGAGGGTCCGCACGACCTCCTCGACCCGTTCCGTCCCCATGCCGAAGACGCGCGGGTCCGGGCGGCTGCACTCGGGGCAGGCGGGGGGCGGCTCCGACTCCGCGTAGCAGTAGTGGCAGAGCGCCTTCCCCGACTGCTTGTGGAAGGTGAGGGCGATCGTGCAGCGGGGGCACCGCAGGACCCACTTGCACGACGGGCAGTGGATCATCGTCGCGAACCCGCGGCGGTTGAGGAGGAGGAGGACCTGCTCCTTCCGGTCGAGGGCCGCGCGCGTCTCCTGCTCGAGCGCCCGGGAGATCACGGGGTAGCCGTGCTTCTCGCGGAACTCCGCCGCCTGGTCCACGATCGTGACGGGCGGCAGCCGGTGGCCGCCGATCCGTTCCGGCAGGACGGCGCGCACGAAGCGCCCCTCGCGCGCCGCGAGGTGCGACTCGAGCGACGGCGTCGCGCTCCCGAGGATCACGGCGGCGTCCTCCAGCTCCGCCCGCTTCAGCGCCGCCTCCCGGGCGTGGTATCGCGGGGCGCTCTCCTGCTTGTAGCCCGTCTCGTGCTCCTCGTCGATCACGACG
>CAYUME010000505.1:0-4364 GCA_964445475.1 uncultured Planctomycetia bacterium | reverse complement strand
CCCCGTCGCGCGACGGGTCCCAGAGGAGCTTCGCCAGCACCCACGCCCGCAGCTCGGAGAGCTCGCCCCGCCCGCCGCCCGAGTAGTTCCCCTGCTCGAAGAGCCCGACGACCCCGTGGTCCGCGAACGTGCGGACGTTCCGGTCGAGCACGTCGAGGTTGGGGAACGGCAGCAGGTAGTGGCTGAAGTTCGTCGTGTAGTCCCAGACGTAGAGCCGCTTCGTCAGCCGGTTCCAGCCCGTCAGGTCCTCCAGGAACGACGTGTTCGTCTTCTCCGGGCACCCGTCCAGCGGGTGCGCGAAGCAGCACTCGATGCTGCAGAGCCGGACGATCACGTTCGGCCGGGGCCGGACCGTCTTCGGCGGCTTCCGGGTGTACTGGTAGGCCAGCGTGTCGATCGCGACGCCCGGGTGGTCCTTCCCGACCGCCTCCGCCACCGCGTTGACGAACCGGATCAGCGTCCCCGCGTGGCTCCCCTCCGCGTCGTCGACCGCCTGGCAGGCGGGGCAGGCGCACGGGTTGTGCCAGTCGTTCTGCGAGACGGAGAAGATCGTCGCCTGCGGATTCTTCGCGGTCCACTCCCGGACCCGCTCGACCGCGATCCGGAGGACCTCCGGGTTCGTCAGGCAGAGCTGGGTGTGCCCGGGGACCCGGACCCCCTTCACCATCGAGAAGTACTCGGGATGGGCGGCGAACTCCTTCGCGGGGTCGAGGATCGCGTTGAAGGTGTGGACGAACGTCCCGTAGGCGACCTTGCCGCCGTGCCGGTCCTCGAGCCGCGCGCTGTTCGAGTTCGCCCGGTTGCGCGCCGCCCACGTCCCGTCGAACGCCTCCGTCCAGAAGGGCTCGCGGTACTCGAGGCGCGGCGCCACGGAGACGTCCAGTGCTGCGGGGACCTCGAGCGGGTCGCGCCGCGGGATCCGCGCGCAGTCCCGCGTGAACCACCGGCAGCCGAGGACGTCCTCGAGCAGGCCGTAGACGCCGTAGAGGACGCCGCGCGGTCGGCCGCCGGCGATCGTGAGCGTCTGCGTCGCCGCGTCCGCCTTCAGCCGGTACGCCTCCGGCCCGAGCGCGGGGTCGTGGACGAGCCGGAGGACGGGCCCCGCGCCGCCGGCGGTCTCCGCCCCCGCGACGGGGATCTCCGCGCCGCCCATCTGCTTCAGGTGCGCGGCCAGCTCCTCGCCGGCATACCGCTCGGCGGGCGAGGGGTCGACGGGCAGGACGATCCGCGCCTCCGTCTTTCCGTCCCGCGCAAGCACGAGCCCGTCCCCCGTCGCGTGGACCGATAAGGCAAGACTGGCCGTGGCCGAAAAAAGGATGGCTCGCATGGCTTCCCCCTCAGCTAAAAGCAACAAACGGCGCGGAGGCCGTATGCCGCGCCGTTTGTTGCAGAGCGAGCCCCGAAGGAATGCGCGAAGCGCATCCTTCGGGGCGAGCGTCACCGCGCGATCATCTTCACGCACACCGGCTTCCCGACCGTCAGCGTCTGCCCGGTCGGCGACAGCGCGCCCGTCGCCGCGTCGATCCCGAAGACCGCGATCGAATCGCTCCCCTGGTGCGCGCAGAGCAGCCACCGCCCCGTCGGGTCGATCCCGAAGTTTCGCGGCGTCTTCCCCCCCGCCGGCGCGTGCCCCCGCGGCGTCAGGTTCCCCGTCGCCGGGTCGACCGCGAAGACCGCCAGGCTGTCGTGCCCCCGGTTCGACCCGTAGAGGAACCGCCCGTCCGGCGTCAGCTGCACTTCCGCCGTCGTGTTCGAGCCCGAGAAGCCCTCGGGCAGCGTCGGGACCGTCTGGACCTCCGCCAGCGACCCCTTCGCCGCGTCGTACGCGAAGGCCGTCACCGTGCAGAGCAGCTCGTTGATGACGTAGGCGAATGTCCCGTTCGGGTGGAAGCTGAAGTGCCGCGGCCCCGCGCCGGGCGCGCAGACGCCCGCCGGCGGGTTGTTCGGCGCCAGCGTCCCCGCCGCGCCGTCGTAGCGGTAGATGAAGATCCGGTCGAGGCCGAGGTCCGCCAGGAAGGCGAACCGGTTCGCCGCGTCCAGGTTGATCGAGTGCGCGTGCGGCCCCTCCTGCCGCCTCGCGTTCGGCCCCTTCCCCTCGTTCCGCACCGTGCACGAGGCCGGGGCGAGCCGGCCGTCCGCCCCGATCGGCAGCACCGCCGCCGTCCCGCTCCCGTAGTTCGCCACCAGCACGTGCGTCCCGGCCTTGTCGACCACGAGGTGGCAGGGTCCCTGGCCCTCCGAGGCCTGCTGGTTGAGGAGCGTCAGCGCCCCGTCCGCCCCGATCGCGAAGGCGCTCACCGCCCCCGTCTTCTTCCCCCCGAAATCCCCGATCTCCCCCGCCGCGTACAGGTGCTTCCGGTCGGGGTGGATCGCGAGGAAGGAGGGGTTCTTCACCTCGACGGCGAGGACCGGCTCGGTGGCCTTCCCGGCCGCCAGGTCCAGCTCGAACCGGTAGATCCCCTTGCTCAAGCCGCCCGTGTACGTGCCGACGTAGACGTCGGCCTTCGCGGGCGCCGCGGGGGCGTCCTGGGACCCCGCGGAGGAGCAGGCGGCCAGCATCGCCGCGCAGACGGCGGACAGGCAGGGACAGGCGTGGCTCACGGCGGCTCCTCCGGAATGGGGACGGGAAAGGGCGGCGCCGGCATCCCCTCACGCCTTGCGCGGCGTCCCGCCCTTCGCGAACAGGACCAGCCCGGCGACGACGGCGAGACCCGCGGCCAGTAGGCCGGGCAGACCGACCGGAGTCCGTGGGGGGGGAAACCCTGTCCCGTGGACTCTACCCGAACGGACGCCGCCGTGCCAGCAAAGCCGACACGTGCGCCCTCCGCCGGGGGGAACCGGTCAAAAGGACGTCGCGCGGCGCCTCCGATGCATTATAATGGCCGCCTCCGTGCCGTCTCCGCCTCTTCCGTGCCCTGTCAAGGACGCCCCGCATGCACCGCCAGCGCCTCCTCCATCCCCGTGACGAGATCCTCCGGATCATGGACCGCATCTACCGCTACCGGATGACCACCACCTCCGGCGGCAACCTCTCCGTCCGCGACGAAACGGGGGCGGTCTGGATCACGCCGGCGCGGGTCGACAAGGGGAGCCTCGGACGGGAGGACATCGTCTGCGTCCATCCGGACGGGCGGGTCGAGGGGCGCCACCGCCCCTCCTCCGAGTTCCCCTTCCACCAGGCGGTCTACGCCGCGCGCCCCGACGTCCGCGGCATCGTCCACGCCCACCCGGTGGCGCTGGTCGCCTTCAGCGCCGTCCGCCGCCCGCCCGACACGCGCCTCTTCCACCAGGCCCGCCACGTCTGCGGCGAGGCCGGGCTGGCCCCCTACGCCCTTCCCGGCAGCGACGCGCTGGCCCGCTCGATCGGCGACACCTTCCGCCGCGGCTTCACCTGCGTCATCCTCGAGAACCACGGCGTCGTCACGGCGGGCGCCACGCTCACGGAGGCCTTCCAGCGGTTCGAGACCCTCGAGTTCACGGCGAAGACCGCCATCAAGGCCGGGCTCCTCGGGCCGGTCCGCCTCCTCGACGACGCCCACCTGGCCTTCCCGAGGGAGCACGCCGCCCCCCTCGCCGCCTTCCGCCCCGGCGATCCCACGACCCGCGAGAAGGAGCTCCGCCGCCAGCTCTGCGACTTCGTCCGCCGCGGCTACCAGCAGCGTCTCCTCATCAGCACCGAGGGGAGCTTCTCCGCCCGGCTGGACGCCGACGCCTTCCTCGTCACCCCCTACTCCGCGGACCGCGCGGCCCTCGCGCCGGAGGAGATCGTCCTCGTCCGCGGCGGCGCGGCGGAGGAGGGGAAGGCGCCGAGCCGGGCGGCGCGCAACCACCGCGCGATCTACGCCCGCCACCCCGCCGCCGGCGCCGTCGTCAACGCCTACCCCGTCAACGCCACCGCCTTCAGCGTCACCGGCACCCCCCTCGACACGCGCACCATCCCCGAGAGCTACCTCCTCCTCCGCGACGTCCCCCGCATCCCCTTCGACCGCATCTTCGGCGACGGCGCCGCCCTCGCCGATGCCGTCGGCCCCGACCACCCCGTGGCGCTGCTCGAGAACGACGGCGTCCTCGTCGTCGGCACGGACGTCCTCGACGCGTTCGACCGGCTGGAGGTGCTGGAGTCGACCGCCGAGGCGCTCATCAACGCCCGGCCGCTCGGCGCCCTCTTGCCGATGCCGGACGACGCGATCGCGGAGCTGAAACGGGCGTTCCTGACGTGACGACGGCCCGGAGGGCCTGTCGTTCGCCGTGCGCTCGTCCGCGACCGCCGAGGACCTGCCCGACGCCTACTTCGCCGGTCAGCAGGAAACATTTCTTAATATCAGTGGTTTGGAGAACATTCTTCATGCGATAAAGGAGGTTTT
>CAYUME010000504.1:0-4366 GCA_964445475.1 uncultured Planctomycetia bacterium | reverse complement strand
TGTCAATAGTCGGGCCAAGTGAGCCACTCATGTGCGGGTCATAGGGCGCCACTTTTGCCGTTGTTGTATTCCCCTCGGAGCCTCTGTTGTTGGCCGGTCTGTTTCGGGTTTTGGAAACGGGATCAACCGCGAGCCGCGACGGCGGCGCGGACGGCCGGGCCCTTGGCGCGGTAGCTGTCGCCGGTGATGACGATCTGGGTGGCGCCGTGCGCGAGGCGGTCGAGCGCGGCGGAGGCGAGGACGGGATTGTCGAAGAGCTCCGGCCACTCGTTGAAGGCGCGGTTGGTGGTCAGCACGATTGCGCCGCGGCCGTAGCGCCCCTCGATCACCTCGTAGAGATCCTCGGCGGCGGGCGGGCGCATGGGCTTGAGGCCGAAGTCGTCGAGGATCAGGACGTCGGGGCGCTGGTAGGAGGCCAGGCGGCGCTCGTAGGTGCCGTCGGCACGGCCGGCGTGGATGTGGGAGAGCATGGCGCTGGTCTTGGCGAAGACGACGTCGAAGCCGCGTCGGCAGGCCTCGTGGCCGAGGGCCTGGGCCAGGTGGCTCTTGCCCACCCCCGCCGGACCGAGCAGGAAGACGGACTCGGCCCGCTCGACGAAGGTGCAGGTGGCCAGGTCGAAGACCTGCTGGCGCTTGATGGTGGGGTTGAAGCTGAAGTCGAAGGCCTCCAGCGTCTTGGAGGGGGCAAGGCCGGAGCGGCGCAGGCGCAGGGAAAGCTGCTTCTGCCCGCGACGCTCGACCTCGTCCTCGAGGAGCTTCTGGAGGAACTCCACGTAGGTACACTTCTCCTGGATGGCCTCCTGGTTGCGGACCTCGAGCGTCTCGAGGATGCCCGAGAGCCGGAGGTTTTTGAGCTTGGGGACCAGCTGGCTTTTGAACTCCATCGACGGCTCCTTTCATCAGAGGCCCACGGCGATCTCGTGAACCGGGCGGGCGAAGGCGCACGTCCGGGGGACTGGACCCCGCTCCCGGACCTCGGGGGGAAGCGGGAGGTACTCCATGCCCTTGGCGAGGATGGTCGAGACGGCGCGGTAGGTCGTCTGGTCGAACACCAGCGCCCGCCGGCAGGCGGCCTCCAGCCGCTCCGGTCCGTACCGCTTGACGAGTGAAACGATGCCTTGGGCCGGCCGGAGCCGGTCCACGGGCTGGTCGGAGAGCAGCTCCTCGATGAGCTGCAAGGTCGATTCGCCGATCGTGCGGGCCTGCTCCTTGACGCGCATGGGCGTGACGAGGAGGCCGGCCACGCGATCGGGCGGGTAGTGCAGGATGTTGGAGACGCGCTGGCCGCGGTACTTGGCGCGGAGGTGGGTAGCGACGCGCTCGTAGCGGTAGTAGATCTCGACGCGCTCGGGGGTGGCTCGGAGAAGAAGCTTCTGCCCCACGAGGCGGTGCGGGGCGCTGTAGTAGGCCTGCTCGAAGACGACGTGGCAGTCGGGATGGAGCTTGACCTCCTTCCAGACGGCGAGCTCGTAGCGGACAGCGGGAAGGGACTTGAGATGGGGACGCTCGCGCTCGAAGCGGACGAGGGGGGCCTCGTGCGTGGTGCCGTGGTCGCGGACGCCGGCGCGGGTGCGGACCCAGTCCAGGAGGTAGGCGTTGGCCTCTCGGATGTCCTTGAACTCCCTCCCCGCGAGGGCGTTGCGCTTGACGTAACGGACGCCGCTCTCGACCTTCCCCTTGTGCCTGGGCGTTTTGGGGCGGCAGGGAGAGACGGTGAAGCCGTAGTGCTCGGCGAGCTCCCGGTAGGCGTGCTGGATCTGGGGGTCGTGGAAGGAGGCGCGGACGACGGCGGCCTTGAGGTTGTCGGGGACGATGCGGGCGGGGACGCCGCCGAAGAACTCGAAGGCGCGGACGTGGAGCGCCAGCCAGGTCGAGACCGTCTGGTCGAAGACGATCTCGGCATACTGGTGGCGGCTGAAGGAGAGGGTCATGACGAAGACCCAGGCGCGGCGCATCTCGCCGGTGACGGGGTCGGCGAAGAGGCCGGCGTAGCCGAAGTCGACCTGGGCCTCCTGGCCTGGGGGCGTTTCGACGCGGACGCAGGCATCAGGCGTCCGGGGCTCCAGGGCCCGGACGAAGCGCCGGACGCTGCTGTAGCTGCCGGTGAACTGGCGCTCGTCCTTGAGGATCTGCCAGATGGCGATCATCTCGACCCCCTTGGCGCGCAGCTCTACGACGCGGGCGCGGTGGGGCTCGACGCAGGAGTCGGGGCCGGTGTCGGGGGGATTCGTGATGATGGCCGCCCGCTGGCCGTCGATCTCGGCGGGGGTGGGCAGGTCGTGGCGGGTGAGCCATCCCTGGCCCTGGGCCAGGAGGCGGTACTTGCTGGCGGTGTGTCGGCTGCAGCTCATGTCATGGGCGACCTGGCGGTCGCTCTGGCCGAGCTTGAACCGGCGCACCATCTCGCGGACATCGAGCACGTTGAGCCTCCTGCCGGCCATGCGACGCTCCTTTCCGATTCAAGGGAATCGGGGAGCATCCCGGAGGGGTGGGGTCGGGGCAAGCGGGATCCGGGAGGGTGGCTCCCTATAACCCGCACATGGGTGGCGCCCTATAACCCGACTCCGGGTGGCGCCCTATGCCCGACTACAGGTGGCTCACTATAACCCGATCATTGACAGATGCCGCTGAGGGCATGGCACCCGATGTCTCCCAGCGCCCCCGTTCCGAAGTCCCACCACCCGCGCCAGACAAAGGGCTGATAGACGCGCTTCCCCTGGAAGGGGCCCTCCTTGTAGCTGTCCAGATAGGGACGCACCGGGGCCTGTCCGAGCCAGATGTCCCAGTGGAGCCCGCCGGGAACCGGATCTTCCCCAGCCGGCCGCGAACCGCCCTGCGGCCACCACGGGCGCGTGGGGATCCCCGGCCGGTCCGTCCAGACATGGACCTCCCGGACGCCCCCGATGGCCCCGGCCCAGACGTACTCGCAGAGCGCCCGCCACCCTTCTTCCGCCCGATGCTGGTTGCCGAGCTGGGTGGCCACCTTCGTCTCCTTCGCGACCTCGGCCATCCGACGCGATTCCGCGATCGTGTGCGTCAAGGGCTTCTCGCAGTAGACGTGCTTCTTCCGCTTCATGGCCATGAGCGAGGCCGGGGCATGGTGATGGTCCGGCGTTGCCACGAAGACGGCGTCGATCTCTTTCTCCATCGCGTCGAGCATCGCCCGGTAGTCGTGGAACGGCTTCGGGACGGGGCGGTCGACGCCCTGCTTTTTCGCCGCCTCGGCCACACGCCGCTGGCAATGGCTCACGGTGCCCTCGACGGCATCGCACGCCGCCACCAGGTTCTCGGCGAGGGCGGAGTCGACGTGATTCCCGCCTCGCCCCCCCACCCCGATGCCGGCGATGTTCAGCTTGTCGTTGGCGGCGTACGCGCGCACGGAGGCTGCGGGCAGCAGCGTGACGCCTCCCACGACGGAGGACGACTGCAGGAACAGGCGACGGGTCATCGCGGACATGCGACCTCCTCCCCGATACCGGGTTCTCGGACCCCACTCGGGATCGCCTTGCCCGGCGACCCGCCTCACCCTAACGCCACGTCCAGGATCATCATCACCGTGAAGCCCGCTATCGCCCCCATCGTGGCCCAGTCGGAATGCCCCTCCTCCTGCGACTCGGGAACGAGCTCTTCGACCACGACATAGATCATGGCGCCGGCGGCGAAGGCCAGGGCGTAGGAAAGGATCGGCCGGAACACCAGCACCGCGGCCGCACCGAAGACGCCGGCCACGGGCTCGACGGAGCCCGAGAGCTGCCCCCACCAGAAGCATCGCAGCCGGGACATCCCTTCGCGGCGCAACGGCATGGCCACCGCGAGCCCCTCCGGGAAGTTCTGGATCCCGATCCCGATGGCGAGTGCGACGGCCGCACCCAGGTCCGCTTGCGGGAGCCCCGCCGCCACCGCCCCGAACCCGACTCCCACCGCCAGCCCTTCCGGTATGTTGTGCAGCGTGATCGCCAGTACCAGCAGGACGCTCCGCTGCCACGAGGTCTTGATCCCCTCCGCCCGGTCGATCGGCAACCCGACGTGCAGGTGAGGCAGCAGCACGTCGACCATCCGCAGGAACAGCCCCCCGCCCAGGAATCCGGCCGCCGCCGGCACCCACGACGGGACCGCGCCACCCGCCGCCCGCTCCGCCTCGGCAATCTCGATGGCGGGCGCCAGAAGCGACCAGAAACTGGCCGCAATCATGACGCCAGCCGCGAAACCGAGCAGGGTGTTGAGCAGCTTGCGGCTCAGATCGCGCATCAGAAAGACCAGGGCCGCGCCCGCCGCCGTCACCCCCCACGTGAAGAGCGTGGCCAGGAGCGCCTGGACCACCGGCGAGAGCCCCAAAAACGCGTCGACCATGGCCGAAGGCCTCCGA
>CAYUME010000503.1:0-4374 GCA_964445475.1 uncultured Planctomycetia bacterium | reverse complement strand
CCCGCCCGCGGTCTATATTCCCCGCCTTGACTGGCGGGGCTTCTCACTTCCGTGAAAGGCCTTGGAATGAGACGGTCTCCGCGGCGCTGTTTCGGGACGTACACGATCGCGCTGCTGGCGCCGCTCCTGCCGGTCGCTGGCGATTCCCCCGCGGCAGCACAGGAGCCGGCCGCGAAAAGGAATGCGCGCGAGGCCGAGGTGAAGCTCGCGGAGCCCCTGGTTTACGGGGCGGACCGGGTGGAGGTGACGGAAGAAGGGACCCTGCGGCGCCGCTACCGCGTCTGGGGCGACTGGGACGCGGAGGTGGCGGCCTGGCTCCTCCAGGCGCGGGAGAACGCGGCCCGGCGTGGGACGCCGGGCCGGTCGCTCAAAATCGGCTGCGTCTTCCTGAAGAACGCCCGGATGACCTCGACGGACCTGAAGGGAGACGACGGGCGGGCCCTGGAGGCGACCTACACCACGTCGCCGGCGTTCGTCGACGCCATGAAGACGCGCGGGATGAAAGAATTCACCGACTTTCTCTTCGCCTTCTCAGGGGGCGAGGTGGAGGTGACGTGGGTGGTGGAGACGGTGGAGGACCTGCACTGGACCGGGCCAGGCGCCGGCTGGGGCTGCCAGCCGCGCGCGGTCGGAGACCAGGTCCTGAAGGCGCTGGAACCGCACAAGGACGACGGGATCGCGATGTGGATGTTCTGCGCCGGCCGGCCGGTCACGCTCAACGCGAAGGCCCCCCAGCGGCAGTTCGGCGCCCCCCCGTACGGCATCTCGTACACCCAGTGGCCCCTCTACGGCGGCTGGTCGCTCGTCATCTCCCAGCCGGATCTCGGCCTCATGGTCCACGAGTTCAACCACCGCTACCTGGACAACCTGCGCGCCATCGAGGGCGTGCAGCTGACGCTGTTCCACGGGCTGTCCGCGCTGGGGCTTCGCGACCGCGACTGCGGCTACCCCCGCCTGATGAACACCTACCGGTGCGTCTACCAGCACATCGTCCGCCGGGACATGTGGCGACGGTTCACGCTGGCGGCGGACGTGAACCGGACACCCCGCGAGACGTTCGCGGGAAAGGCCTATGTCTGGGGGGAGGCGAAACACGACTGCTGGTTCTCGCTCCCGGAGCTGACGGACGCGTCGCTGGCTCAATTGACAGGGATCCCGAGCCTGGCCATGGACGCCCCGAAGGGGGCCGCCCACCGGCTCTACCGCGTGGCGCCGGCCGACCGGGGGAAGGTCCTCTCGCCGGTCCTCGACGGCCCCGACCCGGACGATCGGGCGCCGAACAACCACCTCGCGATCCCCCACGAGTCCTGCGCGGCGCTGCGGACGGCCACGGGGCATTGGCTCTTCGTGAATCCGCAGGTGGCCGACGTCAACGCGGACATGGAGATCCTGTCGGGGCGGGGGACATCGGCCCTGCCGGCGTACGGCTACGTGAACGAGGGGATCCAGCCGATCGTCGTGCTGAAGGCCCCGGCGTCGCTGGACGTGCCGCCGAAGGAGCGGGGCTACTTCGGCCGGGCCGCCGCTCCGGCGACACAGGCCGGCCCCTGACGCGGGGTGCCCGTGGCGGCCTCTTCCCCGGCTTGCGCGGCCCGCCATTTGTCGCATGACGTGTCATATCGAAGCCGGAGGCCTTTCTACCATGAAAGGCCTTCCTCCCGGCCATCGACCCCATGAAGCGAATCTCCGTGGCGTTCCCGGATTCCCGCCGGTTCCGCGTGTCGACGGGCGCGGCCCTTTTGCTGGCGTCTACGGGCTGGGCTCTCGCGGCGGCCCCCGCCGCCCCCCCCGCGCCCGGCTGCACGGAGCGCACGTCCGTGCCGTCCCGCGATCTCCGCGGCTACGGCCCCCTCTCGGCGCGCTTCGACCGGTACGGCGCCGGAGCCTCCCACCTGCGCATCCAGTGCGCCGGCGAGGAGAAGGCGAAGATCGTCCACGCCAAGTACGTCTCCGACCTCCACCTCCTCCTCGAGGTGAAGGACGAGCCGCTCGTCGTGGACGGCACGTCCCTCCGCGCGACGGTCGTCCCCCCCGGGGGCCGGATCGTCGCCTTCCGCCGGGGCGACGCGGTGCACGTCGTCGCCGGCGCGGACGCGGACGCCGTGAAGGCGGTCCTGCGGGCGCTGAAGGGCGAATGGGCCTCCGCCGAGCGGGCCCCCTCCGGCACGGTGCCGATGTACCTCGACGCCTGGGACAAGCATGGCTTCCGTTTCTATTACTGGCCCTTCCAGCTCCCCGAGCCGAAGCCCGGCGGGAAGCGGATCGCGTGGCGGGACTACGACGTCCTCGGCGAGTTCGAGTTCGCGAAGCGCAACAACGCCTCCGGCTTCGTCCTCTGGATGTACGAGGACAAGACCGACTTCGCGGAGGGAATGACCAACACCATCCTCTGGGATTGGGCGACCCGCGCCGCCGCCCGGCGGGGCCTCCCGGTGGTCATCAACAGCAACATCGCCGACGGCGCCTGGCTGCTGAACCGCTACCGCCTCGAGACGCAGCAGCGCGCCCCGGACTACTGCGGGGGCTACTACACGGCCGGGGACTCCTTCCACGCCGGCTTCGGACACCTCTCGTGGTGCGCCGGCGCCGGGCGCGACGCCTGGCTGTCGGTCCTGCAGGCCGGGATCCGCCCCTTCGCCGCCCAGCCCAACACGATCGAGTACCTCGAGCCGCACGCCGAGCTGCGCCACGGCGAGCACGACATCCTCACGGAGTACGGCCCGCTGGCGGACGCCTCCTACCGCGCCTTCCTCCGGCAGCGGTACGGCTCCGCCGCGGCGGTGAGCCGCCGCTGGCACGGCAACGGGACCGCGCTCCGGTCGTGGGACGACGTGCGCGTGCCGGAGCTGGCGCACTTCCTCGGCTTCGACGCGAAGGCGATGAGCCTGGCCGGCCCCTGGCGCATCCGGCACGAGGAGTTCCGGGACGGCACGGGGCCTCCCGCGACCCCCGCCCCGGAGGACTGGTACCGGCCCGGGCTCAAGGACGACGACTGGCCCTCGGTCGAGGCCCCCGACTCGGACCTGGCGATGTTCCTGCCCCGTCGGCCGGCCGTCTGGAGACGGCATTTCACGGTCCCCGCGGACTGGCGGGCCGCGCGGAAGCGCATCTGGCTCTATGCCTTCTCCCTGAACCGCGCCCGGCGGGAGCCCGCGCCGGTCTGGCTGAACGGAAAGAAGGTCGCCGAGCCGGTCGTCGACGGCCTCCGCCATTGGGCGGCGATGGAGGTCACCGACGCGCTCCAGGCCGGGGAGAACCTCCTGGCCCTCCGCCTGCCCGAGAATTTCCTCGGCTACCGCGTCTACCTCTCGGGGCACGAGCCGCTCCAGTACCCGTACCTCGGGGAGGGGATGAACGCGCAGTGGGCCGACCTCATCCGCTGGCAGGCGTGGACGCGGACCGAGGCCTGCCGCCGCGGCCTCGAGTCCATCCGCCAGGTCGACCCCGACCGCTCCGTCGTCTGCATGGCCCCCGACGCCTTCGTCTCCGGCCTCAAGACGCTCTGCGAGGACTACGGCGGCCACTTCCACAACACCGGCTACATGAGCGGGTGGTGGGCCGAGCCGCTCCCGATGCTGATGCGGTCGGCGGACATGCCCTTCTCGCTCGAGCCGGGCGGCCCGGCGCCCACCCTCTCCGAGTTCAAGCTCTTCCTCGGCAACTGGCTGACCGAAGGCGTCAATGCCGTCCACTACTTCATCCACGTCGGCAACGTCTACTGGCACGACGCGATCCGCCCCTACTTCGAGGAGATGCAGCTGGTCATCGGCTCCATCGGCAAGGTCCACATCCCGAAGGCCGAGGTCGCCCTGCTCTACGGCGACGACGTCGAGAACCTCACCGGCTGGCCGTGGGAGCGGAACGACCGCACCAACCCCCCGTGCGGCTACGTCCCCTACCAGATGAACCAGGGGCTCCACAAGGACTACCACCTGGACGCGGTGACGCCGCCCGACTTCGCCCGCGGCACCGTCGACCCCTACCGCGTGGTGGTCGACACCGGCACCGGCGTGATGGACCCGGCGACCGTCGACGCCATCGAGGCGTGGGTCAAGCGCGGCGGCGTCTTCGTGACCCACGGCCACACCGGACGCCACACGCCCGAGAAGGCGGACAGCTGGCCGATCGGCCGGCTCACCGGCTATACGGTGAAGGGCATCACCTTCCACCCGGAGTCCCGGACGATGGCGTTCGCCCCCGGGCAGGACGTCTTCCGGCCGGAAGGATGGGACGAGGGGCAGCTGCGTCGGACGGGGCTCACGCTCGTGAAGGCCGACCCCGCCTGCCGCGACCTGCTCCTCTGGTCCGACGGCACGACGGCCGTCGGCCTGCGCCCGGCCGGGAAGGGCTCGGTAATCCAGGTCGGCTGCCACT
>CAYUME010000502.1:0-4381 GCA_964445475.1 uncultured Planctomycetia bacterium | reverse complement strand
CGCCGCCGAACCATGCCGCCCTCGACCGCGAAGGTCCGGCCCGAAAATCACGCCGATTCCCGTTGGGCGACGTCCCCTCCCGCATCCTGTTCATGTATAGTGGAAGCCGCGCCCGGCGCGGCGGGTCTCTATCGAGCGGCCGCCATTGCACGGAGAGGAGTCGACCATGGGACACGGGATGTGGATCGTGCCGGGAATCGCGCTGGGCATCGTCTGGACAGCCGCCGGGTGCCGGTCCGGGGCGGAGCCGGGACCGGGCACGGCCCCCCAGCCCCTCCCGGTCGCCGCGGCCGACGCGGCGGCCGGGCCCCTCGTCATCGAGGCGGACCGGGCGGGTGCGCCGCTCTCGAAATACGTCTACGGCCAGTTCATCGAGCACCTCGGGCGGTGCATCTACGGCGGGATCTGGGCCGAGATGCTCGAGGACCGGAAGTTCTGGTACCCCGTCACCGGCCAATACGCCCCCTACGGCGACAAGACCGTGACCGTCCCCTTCCCCGTGATCAAGGCCTCGCCGTGGGAGGCGATCGGGGCGGTCACGATGGCGAAGCAGGACCCCTTCGTCGGCACGCAAACGCCGCGCCTCCCGCGCGATGGCGGCATCCGACAGAAGGACCTCGGCGTGATCCAGGGGAAGGCCTATGTCGGCTATGTCTGGCTGAAGGCCGACGAGGCGGGCGCGGGACCGGTCGAGGTCTCCCTCGCCTGGGGCGACGGCGAGAAGGACCGCCAGACGGTGTCGGTGACGCCGGGGGCGGCGGCCTACACAAAGTTGCCGCTGGCCTTCACGTCCGGCGCGTCCACGGACAAGGCCATCCTCGAGATCCGGGCGCGCGGCGGGGCCTGCCTCGTCGGCACGGTCTCCCTCATGCCCGGCGACAACGTCCGCGGGATGCGGGCGGACACGCTGGCGGTGCTGCGTCAGCTGGACGCGCCGGTCTACCGCTGGCCCGGCGGGAACTTCGTCAGCGGCTACGACTGGAAGGACGGGATCGGCGACCGCGACCGCCGGCCCCCCCGCAAGAACCCCGCGTGGACGGGCGTCGAGCACAACGACTTCGGCCTGAACGAGTTCATGGACTTCTGCCGCGAGCTGAAGACCGAGCCGTACATCGCCGTCAACAGCGGCCAAGGCGAGGCGGCCTCCGCCGTCGAGGAGCTCCAGTATGCCAACGGGGCCGCCACCACGCCGATGGGGAGGCTCCGGGCGGAGCACGGCCACCCCGAGCCCTACGGCGTCCGGTTCTGGGGTGTCGGCAATGAAATGTACGGCAAGTGGCAGATCGGCCACATGCCGCTCGACGCGTACGTGAAGAAGCACAACGCCTTCGCCGACGCCCTGCGCGTCGAGGACCGGACCGTCCAGCTCGTCGCCGTCGGCGACGCCGGCAAATGGAGCGAGGGGATGATGACCCACTGTGCCGGGCACATGGATCTCGTCAGCGAGCATTTCTACTGCCAGGAGAAGAAGGCCGACCTCGTCGCGCACATCCGCCAGATCCCCCTCGCGATCCGCCGGAAGTGCGACCTGCACCGGAAGTACCGGCGCGAGCTCGAGTCGCTGAAGGGAAAGGACATCCGCATCGCGATGGACGAGTGGAACTACTGGTACGGGCCGCACCCCTTCGGCGAGCTGGGGACGCGCTACTTCCTCAAGGACGGCCTCGGCATCGCGGCGGGGATCCACGAATACGCGCGGAACAGCGACCTGGTCTTCATGGCCAACTACGCCCAGACGGTGAACGTGATCGGCTGCATCAAGACGACGAAAACGGCGGCCGCGCTCGAGACGACGGGCCTCGTGCTCCAGCTCTACCGGCATCGGTACGGCACCGTCCCCGTGGCCACCGCCGCGCCGGCGCCACTCGACGCCCAGGCCGCCTGGAGCGCGGACCGGCGGACGCTGACGGTCTCGGTGGTGAACCCGACGGACAAGCCCGTGGAGGTTCCGCTCGACCTCCGGGGGGCAAAGCTGGCCGGTGGCGGGACGCGCTGGCAGATCGCGGGGCCCGACCCGATGGCGTACAACGACCCCGAGAAACCGGCGGCGATCGCCATCGAGGAGGCGGCCGTGCAGGGCGTGCCCGGTGCGCTGTCGGTGGCGCCGTACAGCGTGACGCTGTTCGCGCTGCGGGCGGAATGAGGCGGCACACGCGGGGCAGGGCGGCCGGGCGCGCGGCATCCCGGGCCCGGCCTCGGGAGGGACCGGCGCCCGCCGCCGTCATCTGCCCGCGATCCGGAACCCCGTCTTCCCGTTCGCCATGACGCGGTGGAAGGTGACGCAGGTCGCGCCGGGCCTCGGGGCCGCCAGCGGCATGGGCAGGCAGGCGCGCAGCGGCTCCAGCATCTCCGCGACGAAAGCCGGGTCCGTCCGCCCCGCGTCGGGGATCGGCACGGAGCCCGGCGCGGCCTTCGTGTTCTGCCGGCACCCCACCACGCCCACCGCGCCCTTCCCCGGCTCCACGTGGAAGCCGACGTCGGGGTACGGCGTCCAGCCGAGCAGGAGCATCTGAAGGCCCGGGCTCTCCCCGCGGACCCGCAGATGGGCGTTGTTGGCGCTGATCTGGCCGAGGAGGACGCGCCCGCGAAATCCGGCGACCTCGACCGGCGCGATCGCGCCCTCCGCCTGGTTGTGGCCTTTCGCCTTGGCGGTGGCGACGTGGCCACCGATGTAGACGAACTCGCCGGCGTCGGTCAGGTGCAGGAAGTGCTCGGGATTCCCCTCGTACCAGGTGTCGCGGACGAGGAGCCGTCCGCCCTTCTCGACCTGGTAGATCCGCACGGCGAGGTCGCCCTCGCCCCGGCTCGAGGCGCCCTGGAAGAGGCAGACCTGCGCGGTCGTCTTCTCCCCCCTCGCCGACCGCGGCCCGCCTGCGACCCGCATCCCGTTGTGATCGGTGTCGTGCAGCGTCACCAGGGCCTCGTCGAGGCCGTCGACGTCGAAGCCGTACCCGTACCCGAGCCCCTTGCCCTGCTCGACGTGGACTCGGGCGCCCGGCTGGTCGGCGTTCTCGACGAGCACGGCGGTCGCGCCGTCGGCCCTGCCGCCGGCCGCGATCTCGAGGTTCCGCACGGCCGCGCGGGAGGGGCCGGCGATGCGGATCACGGGATCGGCGCCGGCCGACTCCAGCCTTGTCGCGTTGTGGAGACCGTCCCCGACGAGTTGCACGTCACTGCCGGGGGGAATGACGAGGGGCTTGTCGATGCGATAGGTCCCGCGGGGGAGGTGGACGACCGGTCTGCGCCCGGCCTGGCCCGCGGCCGCGTCGATCGCCTGCTGGACGGCCTCGGCCTTCGCGCCGGCGGGGACCTCGATCACGGGGCGCGCGACCCGCGGGGGCGCGACCGCCGGGTCCGCCGTGGCCGCCCCGGCAGGGGGCGTCGCCTCCGCTGTCGTCCCGACGTTCAGGAACCGGACGTCCTTGGAGAGGATCTTCACCGGCTCCCGGGCCGCGATCGCGTTGCCGACCATCAACAGCTCCCCGTTGCCTATGGAGGAGCCCATCTGGACGGGCGGCTTCGCATCGGGGGGGAGTCCGGCGATGACGTTGTCGACCAGGAGAAACGGCCCGGGATTGCCCATGAAGATCACGGCCCCCTTGTCCTCCGGGGGCCTCGGGGACAGGATGACGTTGGCCTGCAGCGTGACCTGGGCCCCCTGCGAGTGGCCCCAGCCGGTCGCGAAGAACATGCGCGAGCCGACGGATACGTTACGGACGAAGGAGAAGTAGCCGAGGTTGCCGATGGCGATGTCGGAGTCGGTCGACCGCCGGAAGACGCACTCGTAGACGTGGAAGTTGCCGCAGCCGGGCTCGTTGGTCGCGCCGCGCCGGCAGTCCTCGAACAGGCAGCGCCAGAACCACCAGTCGAGGGAGTTCCAGTTCTGCGTCAGGAACCCCGCCTGGCTGCAGCGGAGGAACCGGCAGCGGAGGACGGCGCACTCGGCCTGGCCCTGCGTCTCGTTCCGGCCGGCCTGGATGCCGACGGCGGCGTCCCGGAAGACGCAGTCGGAGACCTCGTTGGCGGTGGAGAACGTGTCGCCGAAGTAGAGCGCGACCTTCGCCTTGCCGGCGCCGTCGAGCGTCAGCCGGCGGAACGTCGAGTACCACGCGCCCCACTGGACCAGGATGCCGTCCGCGGGGCCGTCCCATCGGATCGCCGTCTTCGCGGGATCCTCGCCGACCAGCGTGATGCCGGTGGACTCGGCGTGCTTCTCGCGAAGCACCTGGAGCGTGCGGGTGACGCGATAGGTGCCGGGGCGTACGCCAGTAAAGTCGAATCGTCCGCGAGAGTCCGTGACTGCCTCAAACGGTGTCAGGCCTGAGCGCGGGTCCAACGGCTGGAAGGAGACGGACGCATCCGGGATGGAGGCACCGTATTC
>CAYUME010000501.1:0-4387 GCA_964445475.1 uncultured Planctomycetia bacterium | reverse complement strand
GGTTGACGTCAGGGCTTCCATAGGAAGTAGAGCCCCTTCGCCATCCAGACTTCCTCGGCGAACACGACGTAGGTCCCGTCCGCGCGGCGGTGGCTCTGGACGGCGTCGTTCATGTCGATCCAGCCCGTGACGCCGCCGATGTCGGCAGTGGGCAGCAGGCGGCCGACGCGCGCGCCGGTATCGAGGCGGTAGACGTCCACGGCGATCTGCTCCTGCTTCCACGTGTACGCGATGAAGAGGTGGTCGGCCTCGAAGCTCCACGCCTTCGGCACCTTCCCGTGCAGCCCCTCCGGCGGCACCACGGTCCGCTCCCAGGCCATCTTCGGGGCCGTGGACCACGCGTCGAACCGCTGGACGACCGGCCCGACGCTCATCTGTTCCCACCCGCCGCCGGGGAAGGGGTGCGACCTTGTCCACGCGGCGATGTACATCCGGTCTTTCGCGGAGTCATAGAAGAGCTTGGAGAGCTGCTGGATACCGGTGTCGGCCGGGATCGGGGCCGCGGTCGCCTTCGCGGGGTCCCACGACGGCGCGCCGTGCGGGTTGAGGCCCGCGAAGGGGATCTTCGTGATCTTCCCCTTGGCGACCTCCCAGCCGCCGGTGTTGACCCAGAGATTGCCGGCGAGGTCGATCGCGGCGGCGTGGCTCCCCGCCGGGGCGGCCGCGTACTCGTCCGCCTGCATGTCGCCGTCGCCGTTCCGGTCCGTCCAGAGGAAGGGGCCGTCGGGGTGGTTCGGCGGGTACTCGCCTTTTTTCGCGCCCCACGGGTAGACCATGGCGGCCGGCACGGCGATCTCGCCCTTGAATCGCCAGAAGAAGAGCTCCGCGCCCATCTGCATCTTGCCCATCATGATCTTCTGCTTCTGGAGCCGCAGCATCTTGACGGCAATCCAGGCCTCGCGCGCGTTCCGGAGGTCGTTCGGGTACGTCTTCGGGTCGAGGGTGATCGCGGCCTCGGTCCAGCCGGCGCCCGGGGGCTTGCCGTAGTCGAGGACGTAGCGCCGGCCCGCGCTGTAGACGCTCGTGTCCTCGGCGGGGTCGGCGTCGGCGCAGGAGACGAACTCCAGCCCTTTCAGCACCCACGCCAGCTTCCGCGACGCGTCGAATTTGTACAGCTTGCCGCCGTAGTCCCAGCCGGAGACGTAGAGATTCCCCTCGGCGTCCGCGCGGATGCCGGTGATGCGGAAGAATTTCCCGGGGGCGACGACGCCGGGCTTGTCGCCCGCGTAGACTGGCGAGCCGAAGTCCGCGCCCGCGACACGCGCGCCGTCCGCGGCCTTGTAGGCGCGGACCTGCTGGCGGTCGAGGGCGCTGTCGGCGACGAGCAGGTGGCCGGCCTTCGCGTCGAGGCAGAGGGCCACCGGCTTTTTGCAGTCGTCGATCACCGTGGCGCGCGGCTCGCCGGTGCGGGCGATGCGACGGACGGCGTTGGCGGCGGTATCGATCACCCAGAGGTCGGGGTCCGCGCCGGCGCCGACGGCGATGCGGCCGGGGGCCTTGAAGGGCAGGTCGCGGGCGTGCGCGAGGTCGGCGGTCTTGTAGACGCGGATCCGGTCGGCGGACGGGTCGGAGACGAAGAGCTCGCCGGCGTGGACGGCGAGGCCGGTGGGCATCCGGCGGTGGTTCTCGTTGACGGCCAGCCGGAACTTGTCGGCGGCCCCCGGCCATTCGGCGGGCTTTCCGTCGAGGGCATAGCGCGCGACGCCGGCATAGCTCTTCCCGCCGCCGTCGCCGGGGTCGTGGCCCATCGACAGGTAGGCGAACTGGGCGTCGGCGGCCGCGGCGGGGCCGCCGCGATAGCCCCAGCTGTGCCAGCCCGTCAGCTGCATCACCCGCTCGCCGCCGGTCGTGTAGACGCCGGCCTCGCTGCCGCGCTCGTCCCAGTGGCAGATGGTGTAGATCCGGCCGCCCTGGAGCGCGAAGTCGTCGACGGCCATCTGCATGAAGACCGGGTTGGCGCCGCCCCCGCCGCCCCACGTGTTGCCGAACCAGTTCGTCTTCGCGTTCAGTTGCGGCGCGGGGGCGGGTGCCTCCGACGCGGCGGCCGCCGCGGGGCGTGACGGGATCAGGACGAGCGACGCCGCGAGCGCGAGGTATCTCATGGGATGTCGGGCCTCCGGGACCGTGAACAGGACGTCCATCCGTCCCTTACATTGCCCGAACGGGACGGATTAGGCGGGACGGCGTGCCGCGTGGGAGCGCGCCCACGAAGCGGCGGGACGTCGGCGACGCTGGCGCCTCCCTCGCGATCATCACGGCTTCGGCCGCACGAAGACCCGCAGCCTCCTGACGACGTAGGAGCCCGCGTTGCCGGCGAAGGTCCAGTCGCGGTGCTCGCCGGGGCTGTTGCCGATGCCAAGGTCGGCGCGGCCGCCGGCCTTCCAGTTGTTGATCGCGAAGAGGGTCTGCTTCGCGCCGGCGTTGTGGACCTGCATGCAGCCGTATCCGTCGCGGGGATCCCCCGGCTGGTCGCCGAAGTCGTAGACCGTGTCGCTGGCGCCGGGGACCTTCGCGTCGTTGGCCTGGCCGTAGTTGTTCGGCCAGAGCTCGACGTTCCCGCCCTCCGCGAAGGAGCCGGCGGAGAGATCCTTCACATTGGTGACCACAGTAAGGTGGGCGACCTTCTGCTGGAAGGTGGCGCCGGAGGCGACGGTCGGGATCCCGATCTTCTTCGCGTCGTCGGTGAAGGCGTCCATGGAAGCCCAGACGTAGCGGGTCGGCCGGCCCTCGGTCTGGAGCTCCACGAGGTAGGCCACGCGGTCGAAGGCCTTCGCGAAGGCGCTGGCATCCTTGTCGTAAGCGATCGCGCCCCCAAGGCGGCCCAGGTCGAGCTCGTAGACGAGCGCGTACTCCTTCGCCTCGGGGATCTTGCCGAGCGAGTCCGAGTAGGGCACGCCGCCGCCGGCGCTGAAGGTCGTCGTCGGCAGGCCGGCGCCGTTGACGAGGTTCGGCTCGGCGAGCTTGTGCCAGGCGAAGCGGACGGAGACGGGCTTGGCCACCTGTGGTGAGGAGACGAGGACCGTCTCGCCATCGACGACCGCATCGGCCCTGACCCACTCCGTGTCCTCGCCGAGGATCTCGAACCACGTGAGCGGCTTGCCGTCGCGGGACTTCAGGCCCGCGGCGTGATCAAACCGGACGCGGATCTTCCCGTCTTCCACCGCCATGTCCTTGAGGAGGGGGCCGGTGCACACGACGTCCTTCCGGCCGTAGGTCCGGTTCAGGGCGATGAGGGCGAGGCGGCGGCCGACCTCCTGCTTGTTGCGCGGGTGGATGTCGTCGAGGTGGCCGACGTCGGTGATGACGGCCTGGCCGACGTTGGGGATGGCGGTCGCGGCGTTCTGCGCGGCCCAGAAGCGGCCCATCACCTCGGGGTCCTCGTTGCCGTAGCGGAACGGGGCGATCTGGACGAAGTTGAAGGGGAAGTCGCCAATCCCCCAGAGCTTCCGCCAGCCGCCGATCAGGGCCTTCATCTTCTCGGTGTAGAGCAGGCCCTCGCCGTGGTTCGACTCGCCCTGGTACCAGATGGCGCCGCGCATGCCGTAGCCGACGAGCGCGTGGATCATGCCGTTGTAGAGGGTGGTCGGCTGCTGCTGCGGGTCGCGGCGCTCGGCGAACGGGACGGCGCCGCCGGCGGGGACGGGCATCGGCTCGAGGGGCCCGCCGGCGGCCAGCGCGGCCTTCGTCCGCTTCGCCCACGCCTCGATTCTGTCCACGTGCTCGGCATACCGCTTGCGGTTCGCCTCGAGCGTCAGGTCGAACAGGTCGACCTCGCGGCTGCTGTCGGCCAGCGAGGGCAGTCCGCGGAAGCCGACCGGCGGGGTCCACGGCTCGATGCGCGTGCCGCCCCAGGAGGCGTGGATGAGGCCGACGGGGACGTTCAGCTCCTTCCGCAGGACGCGCGCCATGAAGTAGCCGCAGGCGGTGAAGCCGCCGACGGTGTCGGGCGAGCAGACGACCCAGGGGGCGGAGAGGTTCGGGTCCGGCTGCGAGAGCGGGCGTTTCGGGACCAGCAAGTGGCGGATCTGGCCGTCGGTCGCCGCGGGCCGCTCCTGGCCGAAGTCGTTCGAGTTGCTCACCGTCCACTCCATGTTCGACTGGCCGGAGCAGAGCCAGACCTCGCCGACCAGGACGTCGCTGATGCGGATCTCGTTCTTGCCCTTCACGGCGAGGACGAGCGGCCCGCCGGCCGGGGTGGCGGGGAGCTGGACCTTCCACGTGCCGTCCTTGCCCGCCACGGCCTTGACGGCGGCCTTGTCTCCGAGCTGGACCGCGACCTCCTCGCCCGCGTCGGCCCAGCCCCAGACGGCGACGGGCATGTCGCGCTGCAGGACCATGTGGTCGTTGAAGAACCCGGGCAGGCGGACGTCGGCGGAGGCGGCGAGGG
>CAYUME010000500.1:0-4387 GCA_964445475.1 uncultured Planctomycetia bacterium | reverse complement strand
CTGCCCGGCTGTAGTTTACCACCGACACCTCCGGCTGGCAACCGGGGCGGCAGCGCCTTCCGCGCCCTGTTTTCTTCGTGACCTCCGTGCCTTCCCTGGCCTATATTCCACGTGATTCGTGGACCCTGCCCGGGAGACCCGCATGACGCACATTCCCGTCCGCCTCGGCGACCGCTCATACGACATCCGGATTGCCCCCGGTCTCCTCGACCGCGTCGGCCCGGAGGTACGCCGCACCTGTCCATCCGCGCGCGCCGCCGCGCTCGTCACCGACCGGAACGTCGCGCGCCATCACCTCGCCCCCGTCCGTCGCTCCCTGGCTAGGGCCGGGCTCGCACCGGTGACGATCGTCCTGCCCGCCGGCGAGCGCCAGAAGACGCTCGGAACGGTCTCGCGGCTCTACGCATCCTTCGCGAAAGAACGCCTGGAACGCGGCAGCCCTGTCATCCTGCTCTCCGGCGGCGTCATCGGCGACTTGGGCGGATTTGCCGCCGCGACCTACCTTCGGGGCCTTCCCATCGTCCAGGTCCCGACCACCCTTGTCGCCCAGGTCGACTCTGCGATCGGGGGCAAGACGGGGGTCGACCTCCCGCAGGGTAAGAACCTTGTCGGAGCCTTCGCCCAGCCCCGCGCGGTCCTGATGGATCCCGACGCGCTCCGCACCCTCCCCCGCCGCGAGTGGGTCGCGGGTCTTGCGGAGGTCGTCAAGTGCGGAATTATCCGGGACGAGCGGCTGTTCGGACTCCTCGAGCGCCGCGCCGGCCGCCTCCACCGACGCCTTCCGGACGATCTGCGCGTGATCGTGACACGCTGCGCCGCGATCAAGGCCGACGTCGTGTCGAAGGACGAGCGCGAAGCGGGGCTCCGACAGATCCTGAACTACGGCCATTCGCTCGGCCACGCGGTCGAGGCGGCCACGGGGTACCGCCGGTTCCTCCACGGGGAGGCGGTCTCGATCGGCATGATGGGCGCGGCCCTGATCGGATGCTGCCTCGGCCTCGCCCCCCGCGATCTCCTCGCCCGCCAGGGAGCCCTCCTGCATCAGCTCGGCCTTCCCCTCCGCGCCCCAGGCGTCCCGGCCGCACGCGTGATCGGCGCGCTCCGCATGGACAAGAAGACGCGCGGCGGCCGCGTGAAGTTCGTCCTCCCTCTCGGCATCGGCCGTGTCCGTTACGGCCAGGAGGTCCCCGACGACCTGGTCCGGGATGCAGTCCGTCTCCTGACAATGCGTTGATCCCGTCCGCATGCCGCCCCCTTCGTCCTCACCCGATTCCGGTGGCCCCTGCATGCGGTCGTGACGTTCCTCCCGCCAGAGACCCCCTTGATCCAGGCCTCCCGAGCCTTTATACTCGGCGTCGTGACGTCACACCCGGGGGATCGCTCATGCGGAACTCGGTCGCCACGTCGGACCTGGAACACCTCCTCACGCTGAACCTGACCGAAGGGGTGGGCGTGGTCCTCTATCGGAGGCTGGTGCGCCACTTCGGGACGCTCGACGGGGCCCTGAAAGCCCCGGAGCGGGCGCTCCGGGAGGTTCAGGGGATCGGCCCGGTCCTGGCGCGTTCCATCCGCGAGCAGGCCCGCCTCGGGGTCGCCGCACGCGAAATCGAGACCGCCGCCCGCCTCGGCATCCGCATCCTCCCCTTCTGGGACGAGGCGTACCCGGGCATGCTCAAGCCGCTCTACGACCCGCCCCTTGTCCTCTACCGTCAAGGGACCCTGGCGCCGTCGGATGCGGCGGCCATCGCCATCGTCGGGACGCGCGCGCCGACCTACTACGGACGCGCCCAGACGGAACGGCTCGCCCGCCTCCTGGCGGCGCGACAGATCACCGTGGTCAGCGGACTGGCGAGGGGCGTCGACACCGTCGCGCACGAATCGGCGTTGAAGGCCGGGGGCCGGACTGTCGCCGTCATCGGGAGCGGACTCCGGAACGTCTATCCGCCCGAGAACGCGAAGCTGGCGGACCGGGTGGCGGAGCGGGGGGCGCTCCTCTCGGAGTTCTGCCTGCATGCATCCCCGAACCCGAAGAACTTCCCGCGCCGGAACCGGATCATCAGCGGCCTTTCTCTCGGGGTCCTGGTCGTCGAGGCGGGGGCCCGCAGCGGGGCCCTCATCACGGCCGACTGGGCCCTCGAGCAGGGACGAGAGGTCTTCGCCGTGCCGGGGAAGATCGACAGCCCCCAGAGCGCCGGCTGTCACGCCCTGCTCAAGCAGGGCGCGGCCAAGCTGGTGGAAACGGTGGAGGACGTGCTCGAGGAGCTGCCCGTCTTCACCGCACGCAGGCCGCCCGCCCCGGAGGATGCAGGGGCACAGGTCGACCGCCCGGAAAAGGCACAGGCCGATGGCGCCGCCCGGGACGGGGAACGGGCGCTGCTGGTGCTGCTCGGGAACGACCCGAAGCACATCGACCTGCTGACGGCGGAATCGCGCCTTCCAAGCGCCGCGGTCGCTTCGGCGCTGCTGGGCCTGGAGCTGAAGCGGATGGTGAGACAGCTGCCGGGGAAGTTCTTTGTCAGGAAATAGCCCGGGACCGGGACCGGCGCTACTTCACGGTCACGTCGGCTACCCCGTCCCAGCCCGGTGGCGGGGGGTCCGCCCGGAACCGCGCGCACCGCTCGAGGTAGATCGTCGCGAGGCCGTCCCCGGGACGCATCGCCAGGGCCCGCCGGAAGGCCGACTCGGCTTCCTCCCATCGCCGTTCCGCGTACAGCGCCAGGGCCTCCCCGTACGCCGGAAGAAAGCCCTCCGGAACCCGCGTCCGCCCGCCCGCCAGGCCCACCAGCTCGTGCGCCCGGACCGGCACCGCCTTGCCCGGCACCCGGAAGCGGTCCACCTCGCGCGACACGATCGCGTCCCGGCATCCCGCGTGGCACGCCTCGTTCATCAGGACGGTGGTCTTGTACTGCTTGCTCGCCGCCTCGAGGCGCGCCCCGAGGTTCACGACGTCGCCCATGGCCGTGTACTCGAGCTTCTTGCCGAGCGCACCGACGAGCCCGACGACCACCTCGCCGGTGGAGAGGCCAATCCGGATCCGGAGGGGAGGCTTGCCCTGGGCAACCAGGGTCTCGTTGAGACGGTCGAGCGCGTCCAGGCAGCCCGACGCCGCCCGGGCGGCATCCGCCGCGTGGGACGCGCGCGCCAGCGGCGCCCCGAACAGGGCCAGGATCCCGTCCCCGATATACTTGTTGATGTACCCCCCTTCGCGCATGATCGCATCCGACATCACGGTGAGATAGTCGTTCACGAACCGGATCTGGTCGGCCGGGTCCAGCTTCTCGGAGAGCGCCGTGAAGCCGGCGATGTCGGAGAAGAAGACGGTGACGAGGCGCTTCTGTCCGCCCAGGGCGATGGCCTTCGGATCCCGCAGCATCTCGCCCAGCACCTGGTCGTTCACGAAGAGGCCGAAGATCTGCCGGACGAGCCGCTTGCCGCGCCCCTCGACGAGCTGCCGGTACGCGGTGACCAGGGCGTAGGCGAGAAACATCGCCAGGGCGGGCGCCGCGGCATCGACCACGCGACCCCGGTAGGCGAAGAGGGCGTAGGCCAGCCCGGCCCAGGCCGCCTCCGCCGCCAGGACGCCCGCACCGCTCGCAAGCGGCCCGACGGCGGTGACCAGGAACCCCACCCCCAGCGCGCAGAGCACGATCGCGGCCAGGTTGAGCGGCTCCGGCGTCTCCCGCAGGAACCGGCCCGTCAGGAACATGTTGACGACATTCGAGAGCACCCAGGGCCCCGGGAAGGCCTGGTCGACCGGCGTGGCGTGCACGTCGTGCCCCGTCCCCCCCGCCCCCACGATGCAGACGGCGCCCCGGATCCGCCCCTCGAATTCGCGTCGAATCGCCTCCTCGCGCGCCCGGTGCGGGTCCACGAACTGACGCAGGATGGTGCCTGCTTCGTCCAGGGCCGCCTGCGCCGCGTCCGCATCCCCCGCCTCGATCTTCTTCTGCTTCCGGGCCGCGTCGAGCAGCGGCACGGCCTTGGCGCACCAGGCCGCCACCCGCTCCTGCATCCAGTCGGAATGCCCCCGCAGGGCCAGGCGCCGCTCCATCCGGGCCCACGCATCCTCCTGCGGCGCCTCCGACGCCTTCGCCTCCGCATCGATCAGGGCCTGCAAGGGCGCGGGGACGTCCGTCTCGCGGGGCGGCAGGACGGCCGGGAACAATCCCCCCAGGAACGTCGCGACCGCCCGCGCCCGGTCGAACGCGACAAGCGTGTTGATCCCCACGTCGCGCTCCGCCCGGTCGAGCATCAGGAGCGCGCCGACGGGCACGTGCACGAAAGGCGGCCGGTTCCGGTCGCCGCGCCCCGCCCAGTTGACCAGGAACTCGCCGTCCGCATCGAGCGGCACCGCGAGGACTCCGGCCTTCCCGGTCGCGTGCACGGG
>CAYUME010000499.1:1853-4388 GCA_964445475.1 uncultured Planctomycetia bacterium | reverse complement strand
TGAAGACGAGGAGATCCTCCCCGTCCGGAAGGAAAGCAACGAAGGCGCCGCCCCGGAGAGGCGAAGCGCCGGAGGGGAAGGTCGAGAGAACAGCGCCCGTGCGGTCGTCGCGGACCTGGATCGAGCCATCCGTGCGGAGGGCGGCGACGCGCCCGCCGCACGGCGAGTAGGCTAAATTGGAGCCGAGATCCTCGAAGGTCCAGAGCGCCTTCCCGATGCGACCTGGCAAGGCGTCGTGGATCGTTGCCTCCAACCGGGACGACGAGACGCCCGCGCCATGATGGACGATCGCGAGCGTCTCTCCGTCCTGCGAATAGATGAGCGAGAGCGGCTCGCCGTCCATCTCCAGGTCCGCGAATCGGGATTCGCCGGACGGGACGTCCCGGATCCGGATCCTCCGGTCCAGGCCGGTCGTTGCGACGACAGCCCATTGCGGACTGATCCCGAAGACTCCCAGGGGAAACGCGTGACGGAGCGGGGGACGCACGGGCTGGCCGGTGCGGGGGTGGACGAAATGGAGACCGCCGTCGCGCGCGGCCAGGACGATCGTCCGGCCGTCGGGAGTGAATCGGGCTGCCGTGATGGCGCCCTCGATACAGCCCGGTGACCGCTCTCGTCCCGAGGCGACGTCCCAGAGGCGGACCGTCCGGTCCGAGCTCCCGGAGGCCAGGAGGTTGCCGTCGGGGGAGAAGGCGACGCAGTCGACGGCGTCCTTGTGCCCGCGGAGCGTGCGGATCGTCCGACCCGACTCGGTGTCGACGAGCAGGATACGCCCGAGGCCGGACGGGGTGGCCAGCGTCCTGCCGTCAGGCGAGAAGGCCAGCGTGTAGTATCGCGACGCACCGCTGCCCGCGTCGCTGGCGACTCGGCGAGGCTGCCGCCGAACGGTGGCGCCGTCGGCGCCGGACGGGTCGACCTCGATCAGGTAGACGGTCTCGTTACGGCACCCCGCCGCCAGTCGCTTTCCGTCGGGCGAGTAGGCCAGGGCGCAGACCGGTCCCGGCATGACGAGTTCGTCCACGAGGAGGCCGGTATCAGGATTCCGGAAGATCAGCTTCCAGGCCTCGCCGCCGGAGACGAGACGTTTCCCGTCCGGGGAAAAGCAGACGGCGTAGATCGCTCCGGCGGCCGGTGGGATCGTCCGCCGGAGCGTCCCTCCAGCCGGGTCCCACAGGAAGATCCGGCCGCTCCGGCTGCCGGCGGCCAGGAGGCGGCCGTCGCGGGCGTAATCGACGGAGGTGATCCACTCCCAGTCGCCGGTCTTCCGGAGGGTGAACGGGTGGAGCACCGTGCCGGTCGCGGCGTTCCAGACGGTGACGGCGTAACCGGCGGAGCCCGAAGCGAAGGACCTCCCGTCGGGCGCGAAGGCGACGGAGGTGACCGCGTTGTCATGGCCCGCGGTGCGGAGCGACTCGTGTTCCGTCTCGAGGTTCCAGACCCGGACAGCCTGGTCACGCCCGACGGAGACGAGGGACTTCCCGTCGGGCGAGAAGGCGACGCCGGTCACGTCGCCTGAATGGCGGAAATGCGTGGTCCCGATGCGCGCGATGGCGGCGTGGGGACGAGGCCCGTCCCGTGTCGAGGGATCCCCCGGGGCGACGGGCGAAAAGACGTCGGACTCGGGCTGGAGGCCGGGGGGCCACGGCAGGGGGAAGCCGGAAGGCGGGACAGGCTGTGGGGCGGCACAGGCGGAAACGAGCGCGAGCAGCGCCGGCAGGAGGCTCGGACTGCGACCGCGCGCGCGCATGGTGGCCCCCCGCATCCGTGCCCCGCCCTCCCCGGAATTATTTCATTTTGCCTTCAATCAGTCCAGTCACGTACAGTACCGTTCAGTGTAGTCAGTATAGTAGGGGCAATTCCCACCCCTCCCGGCACCCCCGCCCAGCCCCCTCAGGAAGAGGCCTTTTCCCCCGCAAAACGTCTCCCAAGAGACAGGAAATTGGCCTTGCGCGTACGCCATTCGACACGCGAGGAGGCGGCAGATCGGAAAACGGCGGCCTTCTGGGTGACAAAACAGGTGGAACAGCCTCATGCATCGGGCTGCGGTCGTCTTCAGCGCTTGATGTCCCGGAATTCGATGCTCTTGATGCGCAAGGCGCCATTGGACACGTAGAACACGAGAATTCCCTGAGTTGCAGGGGGCCCGGTGGCCTTGACCTCCACGAGGCGACCGTCGAGGGTCGCGGTGACTTGGGTACCGCTTCGCGAGAAGACGAGCTCTCTCGCCTCCTGCGGGACGGGCGCCACCATATACGTGCTCGATGCGGGCGCAACGTAGTGGTACAGCTTCATCTCGATCCACGGCTTCCCGACGCCCTCGAAGCCGACGCGAACCTCCCCGTCGCCGAAGATCCTCTTCGTCCCGCAGCTGGCCTTCGTCGTGCCGGGGACCGTGGTGAGAACGCCGTTCTCGATCCGCCACGCCTCCTTGCCTCCGTCCCCGAGGCAGTCCGTCGTCTTCCCGTCAAGGATCGCCTGCCACGGCCGGTCGTCCGTCGCGGCGGACAGTGGTTTGCCGTTGGCCCCCAGCTCGCG
>CAYUME010000499.1:0-1843 GCA_964445475.1 uncultured Planctomycetia bacterium | reverse complement strand
GAGATCCTTGTACGCGATCTCGCTTCCGGTCTGATGGGCGTTCAGCTCCAGAATCCCGGCCGGCTGGGCGGGGATCGTCGCCTTGAGCACGAAGGTCCCGTCGATGAAGAAGTCCATCGAGACATCCGTGACTCTCAGGTGGAAAAGATGAGGGGCTCCATCCGCCAGGGCCTTCGCGCTGGCCTTTGTTATCATGCCGTTGCGTCCGAACACCTCGATGTCCCCGTCTTTCGAGAACTTCAGCCGGTCGCGCGACGGCAGGATCAGGTTGCCGACTCCCACGTCCCCTTGATTGGAGGGCCCCCGAACCAGCCGGACGTTTCCCCTCAACTCGAAATGAGGGCACTCGATCCTCCGGGAGACGTGTCCGAGCAGGCGGATCGAGCCCGACTCCACGCGTGCCGACGGGTGGGCCTGCCAACCGGTCAGGTCGCGCCCATTGAAGAGGCACATCCATCCGTCTTTGTCTTTCTGGCCAATCTCAAGGGTTTGACCGCCGTATTTCGCCCAGAATTCCGCCACGGGCATGTCGTTGATCTTTTCCAGCGTCTTGATCGAGCGAAGAGTGGGATAATCCCGTTCGGCGACAAAGTAGCCCTTCAAGTCCTTTAGCGATAGATCCCGGAGAGGGGTAAAGTCGCTGATTTTGCATCCGGAACAGTACAGGGTTTCCAGCGGCGCGCCCGAGAGTGGCGAGAGATCATTTACGGATGCCCAGCCGCAGTCAAAATACTTGAGCGGCATCCCCTTCAGCGCGGAAATGTCACCGATTTTCGTGTCTCGACAATCCATCTTGGCTAATCTCATGCCTTTAAGCGGATTGATGTCCCGGACGGGGGTTGCGTTGAGTGTGATTGAGGTCAGTGGCAGCCCCTTGATCGGCTCAAGATCGGACACGCGTGTGCCATCGATGCGCAGATCGCTTAGGTTCGAGAAGACCCTGACGGGGGAAATGTCAACAACGGGCTTGACGCCGACTCGAAACAACGTAACCGCGCCCTTATCGATCTTCTTGTCTGAGCCTTCCGTGGTATATCCCGGATTCAGTTCCTTTAGTTTCTCCAGCACCTTCTTGACCTGTTCTTCTGCCGGAAGCGCCTGAACGGACTTGATCCAAGCCTCGTCCACTGGAGTACCCCCGGCGGGAAGATCACGATACTTTATGGCGCGTATTCTTAGAATTCCGCCATCCGTGTGAATTTTGAAGACTCCCTTGCTGGCTATGGGGGCGGCTGCCGAATACGTCAGCGGTGTCGGCTTCCCATTTAATGTCGCCTCGATGTTGCTACCCCTACAGATGAACGCCACCTCTTGAATGCTGTTCCCGATGCTCCGGAGAAACGGTTTTTCGAGCCTGACCATAGGACCGGCACTGGGTCTGCGAACACTCAATTCAATGGTATCAACATAGCTGCATGTGAACTGGAACAGAATCTCTCCGTCACCAAATACCTCGCTACTGAACAAGTGGGTAGCCTGTTGCATCGTGTTTCGAATGGCACCATCTTCCAGTTGCCACTTTGGGCGATCTTCCGTCTTTATCCAGTCCATCGACTTCCCGTCGCATATTATTCTCCAAGGACGCTGGTCTGCGACTGGTACGGGAGATGGCGTGGGCGGATTGGAGGCTGATTTCGCCTGCGCCTTCAGGCGGTCGAGAATTTCCAGCCCTTCCCTTCCTGCCTTCGTGTCCTTCCACGAATCAACGTACCCCTCGTAGCACCGTATCAGCAGCCAAAGCTCCATCCCGTCACGCTCTTTCTTCTGCAAGGCCAGCAGCTGATCACGGGCAGCCTTTTCTCGGGTCGCCTGAAACGGATTTGAACTGGGGGCGGGATCAGGT
>CAYUME010000498.1:0-4391 GCA_964445475.1 uncultured Planctomycetia bacterium | reverse complement strand
TTCCTTGGCGTTTCTTCCCAACCGCTGTTTTCAGGAACGACGTATGACCTCCCGCGAGCGCGTGCTCTCCGCCATCGCCCACCGGGAGCCCGACCGCGTCCCGGTCGACCTCGGCGCGACTCCCAGTTCCGGCATCTCCGCCATGGCCTACGGGCGGCTCAAGGCCCACCTGGGGATGGCCGGCGGGCGGACCCGGATCTACGACGTCGTCCAGCAGCTCGCCCAGCCGGAGGAGGGCGTCCTCGACCGGTTCGGGATCGACGTCCTGGACGTCGGCCGCGCCTTCAACGACCGGGACGCCGACTGGGCCGACGTCGCGCTGCCCGACGGCCAGGCCGCGCAGGTCCCCGCGTGGTTCCGCCCCGAGCGCCAGCCGGACGGCGCCTGGGTCGCGCGCGCCGCGGACGGCGTCGAGATCGCCCGCATGCCCGCCGGCGGCGCCTTCTTCGACCAGACGTGCTTCCCCTGGGTCGACGGCTACCCGGAGGGGCTGAAGGGCCTGGACGACGCGATGGGGCGGGTGCTCTGGGCGGCGCTGGTCCACAGCCCGTGGGACCACGCGGGCGAGCCGGGATTCTGGGACGACCTCCGCGCGCGCGCCCTCGCCCTCCGCCGCGCCTCCGACCGCGCCCTGATGATCGTCTGCGGCTGCAACCTCTTCGAGTGGGGGACGTTCCTGCGCCGGCTCGACAACTTCCTCATGGACCTCGCCGACCCCGCCGCCCAGGCCGATGTCGAGCGGCTCCTCGACGCCCTGATGGAGCGGCACCTGGCGACGCTGGAGAAGGTCTGCCGCGCCGTGGGGGACGTCGCCGACGTCCTCCGCTTCGGAGACGACCTCGGGATGGACAACGGCCCCCTCATGGCGCCCGACACCTACCGCCGCCTCTTCAAGCCGCGCCACGCCCGGCTCTGCGACTACGTCCACCGACACAGCGGGATGAAGACCTTCCTCCACTCCTGCGGCTCGCTCTACCGGCTGCTGCCGGACCTCGTCGAGGCAGGCTACGACGTCATCAACCCCGTCCAGACGGCCTGCCGGGACATGGAGCCGGAGAGGCTGAAGCGCGAGTTCGGGAAGGCGATCACCTTCTGGGGCGGAGGATGCGACACGCGGCGCGTCCTCAACCGCGGGACGCCGCACGAGGTCCGGGACCACGTCCGCCACCGCATCGAAACCCTCGCCCCGGGCGGCGGGTTCGTCTTCAACACCGTCCACAACATCCTGCCGGAGGTCCCGCCGGAGAACATCGTGGCGATGTTCGACGCGGTGCGGGAGTACGGGACGAAAGCCTGAGGAGGGACCCATGCGGACCGCGCCGATCGCGATGCTCGCCCTCCTCGCCGCCGCGCCGCCCCCGTCCCCGGCCGCCCCCTACGAGCCGACCTGGGAGTCGCTCCAGAAGCACGAGGACCCCGAGTGGTTCCGCGACGCCAAGTTCGGCATCTACACGCACTGGGGCCCGATCACCGCCGCCACCGACGGCGCCCCCGCCGACATGGAGTGGTACGGCCGCCAGCTCTACGACCCCAAGCACAAGGCGTTCCAATACCACCGGGAGAAATTCGGCGACCAGAAGACCGTCGGCTACAAGGACGTCATCCCGCGCTTCACGGCCGAGCGGTTCGACCCGGAGGCCTGGGCGGACCTATTCGCCCGCGCCGGGGCCCGCTTTGCCGGGCCGGTCGCCGTCCACCACGACAACTTCGCGATGTGGGACTCGGCGGTGACGCGGTGGAACAGCAAGGCGATGGAACCGGGGCGCGACATCACCGGCGAGCTGGCGAAGGCCATCCGGGCGAAGGGCCTGAAGTTCCTCACGACCTTCCACCACGGCTTCGCCTGGCGCTACTTCGAGCCGGCCTACGCCTACGACGCCGCCGATCCGAAGGACGCCGATCTCTACGGCGAGCCGCACGCCCCGAAGGCCCCGCCCAGCCCGCGCTTCCTCGACACGTGGCTCGCGATGGTCAACGAGGTCCTCCGGAAGTACGAGCCCGACCTGATCTGGTTCGACTTCGAGCGCGGCCGCGAGGACCGCCTCACCGATTACCCCTGGCTCACCGACACCGCCGTCGGCCCCTGGTTTCACCACGAGTGCCTCCCGTTCAAGACCGTCGACGACCTCGTCGACGTCCTCGTCGACATCGTCTCCAAGAACGGCTGCATGCTCCTCAACGTCGGCCCCAGGCCGACGGCACGATCCCCGAGCAGGGCCGGCTGCTCCTCCTCGGCATCGGCGACTGGCTGAAGGTGAACGGCGGGGCCGTCTACGACACCCGCCCCTGGCTCGTCTTCGGCGAGGGGCCGACCCGGCTGAAAGGCGGCGCGTTCAGCGAGCACAAGGACGCCCGGTACACCGCCCGGGACGTCCGCTTCACCCGGTCGAAGGACGGGAGGACGCTCTACGCGATCGCCCTCGGCTGGCCGGAGGAGCCGCTGACGCTGGCGACGATGCGGGTGGACGCGGCCGACCCCGGCGCCCGCGTCGAGCTCCTCGGCCACGGCCCCGTCCCGCACGCGGTGAACGACCGGAAGCAGCTCGTGATCCGGCCGCCCGCACTCGAGCCCGGGAAGCGGCCCTGCGACCACGCCTTCGCCTTCAAGCTGACCGGGTTCACCGTCTCGCTGCACGCCGAGGCCCGGTTCGACGGTTCCGGCGCCCTCCGGCTCGAGCCCGGCCGGGCCACGCTCGAGGGAAGCCAGGTCCGCACGCAGGTCAACGATGGAAAATCGACACGCCCGGCGTCCACCATGTCATCCTCGCGCCCGCCGACCCCTCCGCCTGGCGGCCGGTGAATGTCTACCAGGTGCAGGTGGCGAAGGTCGACTGACGCGCGCCCGGCGACGGCATCTCCCCGCACGGCGCCCGCCGCGCCGCACGCGGCATGCCGCCGTATGCTTTGCACCGGTCCCTCCACCTTTTATGGACGGCGACCCGGCTGCCGGCCGGGCCCTTCTGTCCTTTACCGGGAGAGACCCCATGCCGCACGCCCCCCGCGCCCTCGCCGGCCTGGCGCTCGCGCTCGCCCTGTCCGCCGCCGTGCCCGCGGCCCGGGCCGCCGACGCGCCCCGCAGACCCAACGTCCTCTTCCTCTTCACCGACGACCAGCGCGAGGACACCGTCGCCGCGCTGGGCAACCCCCACATCAAGACCCCCCACCTCGACCGCCTGGTCGGCGAGGGGCTCGTCTTCCGCAACGCCTACTGCATGGGCGGGTTCAGCGGCGCCGTCTGCCTCCCCAGCCGCATGATGCTCCTCCGCGGCCGATCCTGGTTCGCCGTCCGGAACCAGCCCCCCGGCTTCCCCAGCCTCCCGACCGCGATGAAGGAGGCCGGCTACGAGACCTACTTCCACGGCAAGAAGGGCAACACCGACACGGCCGTTCAGGCGCTCTTCGAGCACAGCCACTACCTCGACGACAACGAGGTCCGCAAGGCCGGCTACCCCGCGAAGGTGAACGCCGATGACGCCATCCGGTTTCTGAAGGAGCGCAAGCGGGACAGGCCCTTCTTCATGTACCTCGCCGGCTCCACGCCGCACGACCCCCGGATCGCCGCCCCGAAGTACCTGGACCTGTACGACCCGGCGAAGATCCCCCTGCCGCCCAATTACAGGCCCTTCCACCCCTTCGACAACGGCGAGCTCTTCATCCGCGACGAGAAGCTCGCCCCCTGGCCGCGGACGCCCGAGATCGTCCGGGAGCACCGCCGCGACTACTACGGCGTCATCACCTGCATGGACGAGCAGTTCGGCCGCCTCTTCGACGCCCTCCGGGAGCTGGGCGAGTACGACAACACGCTCCTCCTCTTCTCCTCCGACCAGGGGATCGCCATCGGCGACCACGGCCTCTTCGGCAAGCAGAACCTCTACGAGGGGTCCATGGGCGTGCCGCTCGTCCTCGCCGGCCCGGGGATCCCGAAGGGGAAGGCGAGCGACGCCTTCGCCTACCTCTTCGACCTCTTCCCGACCGTCTGCGACCTGGTCGGGGCGCCCGTCCCCGCGGGCCTCGACGGGAAGAGCCTCGCCCCCGTCGTCCGCGGCGAGGCGGAAGGCGTCCGCGACACGATCTTCCTCGCCTACCGGAACGTCCAGCGCGCCGTCCGCCGCGGGCGCTGGAAGCTGATCCGCTACCCCGCGGTCGACTGGACCCAGCTCTTCGACCTGGAGGCCGACCCGCACGAGACGAAGGACCTTGCCGCCGACCCCGCGCAGGCCGGCCGGATCCGGGAGCTGCTGGCCGCGATGGCGGAGGAGCAGAAACGGTTCGGCGACGACCAGCCCCTGACCGTCGACACCCCCCGGCCCGGCGACGTGGACCTCGACTTCTTCAACAAGCCGCCCCCGCCGGCGAAGAAGCCCACCAAGAGGCAGAAGTAGCCTCGCGAG
>CAYUME010000497.1:0-4407 GCA_964445475.1 uncultured Planctomycetia bacterium | reverse complement strand
GACCAACGCCTACGTGCTGGCGCGCTGCGACGCGGACGGGCGGAACATCTATTTCGTCTCGAGCAACAACGAGCCGGACTACCTGCCCAGCGTGATGGCCGACGGCCGCGTCGTCTACACGCGCTGGGAGTACACCGACAAGGCGCTCTGGCGCGTCCAGGGGCTCTGGACGGTCCACCCGGACGGCACGCAGGTGAACACCTTCTGGGGCAACCAGAGCGTCTGGCCGGACCTCCTGAAGGACGCCCGCCAGATCCCCGGCAGCCACCGCGTCATGTTCACCGGCAGCGCCCACCACGACTGGTTCTCCGGCTCGGTGGGGATCGTCGACCCGGACCGCGGCACCAACTTCCCCCACGGGCTCACGAAGGTCACGGCCGACCTCGTGTGGCCGGAGTCGGGAAACGGCCCCGTCGACCCCGTCGAGTCCCCGCGCTACCACACGAGCGGCCGGTACGAGGCGTACTATTCGCCGTATCCGCTCGGGGAGCGCGACTTCATGGTCTCGGCCAACCGCGGCGGGAAGTTCATGCTCTACCTCATGGATACGGACGGGAACCGCGAGCTGGTCTACGAGGGCGCGCACCATCTCCTCCACGCGATGCCCCTCAAGCCGCGCCCGCGGCCGCCGGTCCTGCCGGACGCCGTGGCGTGGCCGGGCCGCGGGGACCGCGACCGGCCGGAGGACGGCTTCTTCTACAGCGGGAACGTCTACCAGGGGGCGCCCCTGGAGCTGAAGGGCCGGGCGAAGTTCCTGCGGGTCCTCAGCATCGATCACAAGACCTACACGTACTGGCACCAGCGGCCGTATCTCTCCACGGGCCCCGTCGTCTCGGGCGTCCAGTCCGAGGGGGTGAAGCGGATCCTCGGGACGGTGCCGGTCGAGGCGGACGGCTCGGTCTCCTTCCGCGCGCCGGCGGGGAAGCCGTTCCACTTCCAGCTTCTCGACGGGGAGCAGCGGGCGCTGCAGACGATGCGGAGCTTCACGCAGGTCATGCCCGGCGAGCGCCGGGGGTGCCTGGGGTGCCACGCGCTGCACAGCCGGGCGCCGGATTCGCCCGCGGCGGGCGTTGCCGTCCGCCGCGAGCCGCGCGCGATCGAGCCGCCGCCGTGGGGCGAGGATACCGTCAGCTATCCGCGCTACGTCAGGCCCGTCCTCGACCGCTACTGCGCGAAATGCCACACGGGCGACGGGGCGGGGCGGAAGGCGGTGGACATGACGCCGCGGCCGGGCGCCCAGGGCTTTGACGAGACCTACTGGCTCTTCACGGGCCGGCCGACCTGGGGCCGGCAGTACGTCCCGCCGCCCGACCCGCCGCCCGGCTGGGGCTTCGCCGACATGATCATGGTGGACGGGTACGACCAGCGGGACCCGGCGGCTTACGAGACCCATCCTCCGATGAAGCGGCTCTCCTTCATCAGCCGGCTGGTCGAGCGGGTCTCGAGCGGGAAGCACCACGACGTGAAGGTGGACCCGGAAAGCCGGCTGCGCATCATCCTCTGGGTGGATGCGATGTGTCCGTACCGCGGGGACGAGGAGGTGCGGTCGATCCCGGATCCGGAATTTCAGGGGGTGGACTGGCTCTCGATCCGGCCGCGGATCCAGACGGCACCGCGAGTCGTCCGGCCGGGGCCGGTGGACTGAACCGTCGGAAGCCGGGCCCGACGACCGCCGTGCAGACGTGGGCGCCGGGGCATTGCGGGGAGCGTTCGTTCTCGCGGATCATTTCCGCGCCTCGCCGTCCTTCGGGATCTTCCGGTTGTCGCCCCCCCGCGGCTCCACCTCCCCGTTCACCCAGACCGCCTCGAGGAGCCGGACCGCCCCCGGGTCGTGGACCTTGAGCTCCGCCCGGACGAACGGGTAGAAGTCGTTGGTCCCGAAGTAGGCCTCCGTCGCCTCGGCGAAGTACTCCATGGGGTTCGTGAGCGCATAGTGGCGCTGTTTCCGGCCGCTCGCGTGGAGTACGGACTCGTACTGCCCGCCTTTTACGGCCTCCTCGTAGGGCTCCTTGAAGCGCGGGTGGTCGTAGCCGAAGACCTGGTCGTGATAGGCGTGGGAGAGCTCGTGCAGGAGAATGCAGGGCTGCGTGCGGCTCCACGACAGGTACTTCTTCGCATCCCCGACTTCGACCGCTTTCGCCTTGTCGGGGTTGTGCCCGTTCTCCTTCAGCCACGCCGCGCTGGGGTGGTACTCCGCCGCCACGCCCGTCCCCTCGTCGAGAGCCAGCCAGATCGGGACCTTCCGGAGCTCGGCGCAGGGGCGCTCCGGGATCGCCCGCGCGACGGCGAAAAGGTCGTGCCCGAGAAGCTTCAGCGCGGCGTCGCCGAGCGCCTTCTCCGTCTTGATCAGGCGTCCGTCCACGCGGACGGTCCACCCCTCGACCGGGCGGGACGCGTAGGCCGAAGTGGGCTGAAACGGCTTCGGGAGTCGCTTGTCCCGCTCGGCGGCCGGTGCCGTGGCGGCCATCGCGAGGGCGAGAGCCGGGATCGCCGTACGCGCGAAGAACGAGGGGGCGGATGAAGGCATCGCGACCTCCGTAAACAGGTGTTCGCTCCTGTGCGGGACCCGGCGGTCTTCGCCGGACGCGCGAAGGCTTGTCCATTGTACGCATGCCGCGCAGGCCCCCGACGGAAAACCCGCGACACCTTCATGCGATTATGCGACAGGCCGGACCTCCCCGGCGGGGGGAACGGCCCCGCGCGGCCGGGCGATGCCGGGGTCCCGTGGAGAGGATCGAAGTTGCTTGGGCATTCATCCCCGGGGCGGTACAATCCGCGCCCCCGGGGCGGAATTCCCGACGGCACGACAGGACACGTCGCTCGCCGTCATGAAGAGAGGAAACGCCCCGCCGCGCACCTGCAATAGGACAGGGCCGTCGTGAGGAGAAGCCCTCGGATCCCGACACCCCCGCCAGGAGGACCGCCATGGACCGCCGCGACTTCGTGAAGGGGAGCCTCGCCGCGCTGGCCGCCGCCGCCACGGGCGGCCGCGCCTTCGCCGCCGGCGCCGACAAGCACTACCGCGTCGGCCTCATCGGCTGCGGCTGGTACGGCAAGAACGACCTCTTCCGCCTCATCCAGGTCAGCCCCGTCGAGGTCGTCTCCCTCTGCGATCCCGACCGGAAGATGCTCGAGGAGGCCGCCGAGCTCGTCGCCGTCCGCCAGGCCTCGAAGAAGAAGCCGCGCCTTTTCGGCGACTGGCGCGAGCTGCTCAAGGAGAAGGACCTCGACATCGTCCTGGTCGGCACGCCCGACCACTGGCATGCGCTCCCGATGATCGAGGCGTGCAAGGCCGGCGCCGACGTCTACCAGCAGAAGCCCATCAGCCTCGACGTCGTCGAGGGGCAGGCGATGGTCGCCGCCGCGCGCAAGTACAAGCGGGTCGTCCAGGTCGGCACCCAGCGTCGCAGCACCCTCCACCTCGAGCAGGCGCGCGACCGGTTCGTCAAGACGGGCGCCCTCGGCACGATCGGCCTCGTCGAGGTCACCTGCTACTACGACATGCGGCGGAACGTCAAGGAGGCGGACTGCGCGCCGCCCCCCCACCTCGACTACGAGATGTGGACCGGTCCCGCCCCCATGCGCCCCTTCAACCCCCTCATCCACCCGCTCCGCTGGCGCCTCTTCAACGAGTACGGCAACGGCATCATGGGCGACATGTGCGTCCACATGCTCGACATGGTCCGCTGGGTCATGGACCTCGGCTGGCCGAAGCGCATCAGCTCCGCCGGTGGCGTCTTCGTCGGCAAGGAGAGCACCGCCAACATCCCGGACACCCAGACGGCGACGTTCGAGTACGACGACCTCAACGTCGTCTGGACCCACCGCACCTGGGGCGACCCGCCCGACCCGAAGTACCCGTGGGCGGGGATCCTGTACGGCGACAAGGCGACGCTGAAGCTGAGCGTCGGCAGCTACGATTTCATCCCCAAGAAGGGCGAGCCGGTCCACCAGGACGTGATCGCCGACGGCTACACGGACGAGCACGAGAAGACGGAGGACCGGTTCGAGCGCCACGCCGCCGCGGCCAACCGCGCCCACCAGGTCAACTTCATCAAGGCGATCGAGACGCGCGGCCGGGCGGTCGCCGACATCGAGGAGGGGCACATCTCGTCGGCCAGTTGCATCCTCGCCAACATCGCGATGGGGCTCGGCCGGACGCTCACGTGGGACGCGGCGAAGCACCAGGTGGTGGGCGACGAGGAGGCGAACCGGCTGCTCCGCCGGCCGTACCGGGCGCCGTGGGTCCACCCGGAGCCGGATCAGGTCTGAGGACGCAGGGCGGGTCGCAGGGGGCCGGATCTGTGCGTCGGGCGGATCTCCGGTGCGGGTCCCGACTGCTGGTCAGGTCGTTTGATAAACAAGGGGGTGCGCGTCGCGGGACGGCGCTCCAGCGGGGCCCGGCGG
>CAYUME010000496.1:2893-4410 GCA_964445475.1 uncultured Planctomycetia bacterium | reverse complement strand
TGATGAAGGCCTTCCGCCACGAGGATCTCTGGCTGCGCGTCAAGGCCGCCGAGGCGCTGGCCGACATCGGTCAGCCCGCGATGCCCATCCTGCCGGACCTGCTCGAGCGCCTCGCCAGGGGCCCGTCGGCTGGCGACCCGCGCGGCATGGAGCAGCGCTACCTCTGCTTCTCGGTCTTCGACACCCTGCTCAAGAAGTCGCTCGACGGGGTCGACCGCGAACAGCTCCGCAAGGCGGTGACCGCCGGGCTCCAGAACGAGGACGGCCGGGCGCGCTCGTCCATCGGCGGCATCTACGGGCTGTTGAGCTACGATGAGATTCAGCCGCTGTTGCCCGTGATCCTCGAGGCGGTCGTCACGCCGGCCCCGAGCGGGATCATGTTCGCCGACGGGATCCGCCTGGCCGGCCTCGACCTGCTCGCCAGGCACCGCATCCGCGAGGGCCTGTCCCTGTGCCTCGATATCATCGACATCGACCGGCACGGCAAGCGCAACCGCATCACGCGCTGCCTGAAGACGCTCGAGACCTACGGCGCGGCCGCCCGGCCCTTGCTGCCCCGGCTGCGGCAGCTGGAGAAGGACCTGCTCGCCCACTGGGAGGCCAAGGGCCTGCAGCCGCAGATCGACCAGCTGCGCACGCTCGCTAAGAAGATCGAGGGCGCCGCCGGGACCGTCGAGCTGCGGAGCCTCCGGTGAGCCCCGGATCCCCGGGCCGGCGGAACGCGAGACGGGAGGGCCCGACCCGGCGCCCTCCGCCGATCCGCCGGATGCGACGACCCCTCTCATCTGGAGCGTGCCCATGCGTCGAACCGCCGCCGCGGCGTGGATCCTGTGCCTGGCCGGCGCGGCCCTCGGCGCCGACATGCCCAAGGAGGACGTCATCGACGTCCCCGCGGTCGGCGAGGGCCTGTGCGTCCACAACCTCTTCCAGTCGAACATGGTGCTCCAGCGGGACAAGCCCATCGCGATCTGGGGCTGGGCCGACCCGGGCGAAACGGTGACCGTTTCGTTCGCAGGCGCGGAGAAAACGGTTACCGCGGGGGCGGACCGCTCCTGGAAGGTGACCCTCCCCGCCCGGCCGGCGAATGCGACCCCGGCCCAGTTGACCGTCCAGGGGAAGAGCCGGACGCTGACGCTGGACAACATCCTGCTGGGGGACGTGTGGGTCCTGGGCGGGCAGAGCAACATGGAGTTCCCGCTCGCACAGGTCGAGAACGGCTGGCTCGAGATCGTGTCCGCCCGCTTCGAGGCCATGCGGATCCTGACCGTCCCGGCCCAGGACGGGCCGGAGACGAAGCAGGGCTTCCCGCGCCTTCACGAGTGGAGCGGCTGGTTCGGCCGCCATTTCCGCAAGGGCGACTGGGACGTCTGCTCGCCCGAGATCGCGCGCGAGCTGTCGGCCATCGGATACGTGTTTGCGCGGCGCCTCCACATGGCGACGAAGGTCCCGATCGGCGTGATCGACGCGTCGCGCGGCGGGACGACGGTGGAGACCTGGACGCCCGCGCCCGTGCTGAA
>CAYUME010000496.1:0-2883 GCA_964445475.1 uncultured Planctomycetia bacterium | reverse complement strand
CTCCGATGATGCCGCAGCTCGCACCGGCCGAGCCCGCGCCCGTGCTGAAGGCGATCGACGCGCCGGAGGTCAAGGCCAAGCTCGCCGAGTGGGACGCGAAGATCGCCGCCTGGGACCCGCAGAAGGATCTCGCGGACCGGGTCCAGCGCCACCAGCAGCAGCTCGATCGGCTGAAAAAGGAGGGGAAGCCGGCCCCCCCGGACGCCAAGGCCCCGACGGACCTGCGCCCGGGCCCCGCGGCGGACCAGAACCGGCCCGGCAACTGCTACGCCAGCATGATCGCCCCCCTCGAGGGGTTCGCGGTCAAGGGGGCCCTCTTCCACCAGGGGTACAACAACGCGCTCGGGGGGGGCTCGGCCGGCGCCGCCATGTACTACCAGATCTTCGGGAAGATGATCGCCGCGTGGCGGGCCGCCTTCGGCGACCCCGAGATGCCGTTCGGCATCATCTCCCTCTGCACGGCGGGGGAGCCGCAGACCCTGGACAACTACGTGGAGCACATGTTCAACGACGGGATCTACATCCGGGAGGCGCAATACAAGACCTTCCTCGACCTCTACACGGCGGGCGACAAGACCATCGGCTTCGCGAGCAGCTACGACAAGCGCAAGTCCTGGTACCACCCCCAGATCAAGATCCCCGTGGGCGAGCGGATCGCGCGCTGGGCGCTGGCGACGCAGTACGGCCTGGAGAAGGAGATCAAGTGGAAGCCCCCGATGCTCAAGGAGATGAAGGTCGAGAACGGGAAGATCGTCCTGAAGATGGATACCGCCGTCTGCGCCGTCGATGACGGCCCCATCTTCGGCTTCGCCATCGCCGGCCAGGATCGGCGATTCCGGCCGGCCCGGGCCGAGTTCCTGGTGAAGGGGCTGGACGACCGGAAGCAACCCCAGTACGACCGCACCGCCCTCGTCCTCTCCAGTCCGCACGTCCCCGAGCCGGTCCATTTCCGGTTTGCGTGGGGGCGGAACCCGCTGGCGAATCTCCAGTCGGCGGACCACAACGACCTCCCGTTCGCCACCCAGCGCAGCGACGACTGGAAGATGGAGGACGTCCCCCTCGGCGTGCTGGGCGGCGAGCCGCTCGTGGAGGGAACGCTGTCCCGGGTGCAGCGCGGGAAGATCCAGCAGGCCCTCCGCCTGGAGGATATCGGCCGCCGCCTGAAGGAGGCCCGGGCCTTCATCGACGAGCACCAGGAGCAATACGAAAAGGAACGGTCACGGGGACAATGACGCCGGACGTGCCGGTCGTGTGGGAGGCCGTGGCCGTGCCGACATGAGGGGCAGGGCTCCTCACCGCAACCCCATCGATCCCGGGAAAAGATCCCCATGAACCACTTCGCCCCCCGCGCCTGCGCCCTGACGGGCGTCGCAGCATTGACGTGCCTGTTCGGGTGCGCGTTCGGGCCGCAGGACGGCACGGCCGGACCCGCCGGCGACCTCGGGGCGACCCGGCTCCGCGCCGAGTACCAGGTGAACCCCCTGGGCCTCGACGCGCCGCGGCCCCGGCTCGGCTGGGTTCTCGTGTCGGCGGCGCGCGACCAGCGACAGACCGCCTACCAGATCCACGCCGCCTCCTCCGTCGAAATCCTGCGCGGCGGTCAGCCCGACGTGTGGGACAGCGGACACGTCCCCTCGGCCGACTCGATCCGCGTTGTATACGGGGGGCCGCCGCTGCGCTCCGGCCAACGCGTCCACTGGCGGGTGCGCGTCTGGGACCGCCAGGGGCGGCCGTCCGGCTGGAGCGAGGCGGCGTGGTGGGAAATGGGGCTCCTCGAGCAGTCGGACTGGGGGGCGGAGTGGATCGCCCGACCGACCGGCCCCGCCGACCCGTCCCCTTTCGACGACCAGCCCGCGCCTCTCCTGCGCCGGGAGTTCACGGTCGATAAGCCGGTCGCTCGCGCACGGGTCTATGTCAGCGGCCTCGGCTATTACGAGCTCCGCCTCAACGGCGAACGCGTCGGCGACCGCGTCCTCGATCCCGGCTGGACGGACTACGCGAAGCGCGTGCTCTACTCCACCTACGACGTCACGCCGCTCCTGAAGCCGGGGCGCAACGCCGTCGGCACGATCCTCGGTCGGGGCTGGTACGACCCGCTCCCCCTGAAGATGTGGGGACGCATCAACCCTCGGGAGCACCTGGCCGTCGGATGCCCGCGTCTCCTCCTCCACCTGCGGATCGACCACGCCGACGGGACGTCCCGGACGATCGCGACCGACGCGCGCTGGAAGACCGACGCCGGGCCGATCCTTCGCGACAGCGTCTACCTCGGCGAGGTCTACGACGCGCGGCGGGAGCAGCCCGGGTGGGACCGGGCGGGATTCGAGGACCGCGGCTGGACGCCGGCGACCGTCATGCCCGGGCCGGGGGGCGCGCTTCGCGCCCAGGACGCGCCGCCGATCCGGATCTACCGGACCCTCCCGGCCGTCCGTCAGACCGAGCCCCGGCCGGGCGTCTTCGTTTTCGATCTCGGCCTGAATTTCGCGGGCTGGGCCCGCCTGCGCGCCACGGCACCCGCGGGGACCCGCGTCGTCCTGCGCCACGGCGAGCTCCTGTACCCCGACGGGACGCTCAACGGCATGACGGCCGTCTGCGGACAGATCAAGCGGGGCGGCGCGGAATACCGGTACGACGGTCACGGCGAGCCGAAGACGGCCTGGCAGCAGAACGCGTACGTCTGCAAGGGGGGCGGCGAAGAAGTCTACACCCCCCGCTTCACCTTCCACGGCTTCCGCTACGTCGAGGTCACGGGCTACCCCGGGACCCCGCCCCTCGACGCGATCGAGGGGCTCGCGCTCGCCTCGGACGTCGAGCCCGCCGGCTCCTTCGCCTGCTCGAACGACCTCTTCAACCGGATCCAGGAGATGGTCCGGCAGACGTTCC
>CAYUME010000495.1:0-4418 GCA_964445475.1 uncultured Planctomycetia bacterium | reverse complement strand
AGGACGGCGTCGAGGTCGGCGGAGGACGAGGCGGCGGGGGCGGGGAGGACCCCGCCGACGGCGATCAGGCCGGCGGCCGCGGCTTGCGCGAGGAGGCGGGGGGGCACGAGGGGCGGCTCCTTTCCGGGTCGGGACACAAAGCGGGACACAACGCCTTCCGGTAAGAATGTCCTCCGGCGCGCGGTCCTGTTCGACAATCTGAATCCCGGGCGGTCAGGCCTTCTTCCGGTAATCCGTCGGGCTGCACCCGAACCGGCGCCGGAACTGCGAGGCGAAGTACTGGCTCGAGGAGAAGCCGCAGTCGAAGGCGATGTCCGTCACCGACCGCCCCGACTCGGCGGACAGCCGCCGCGCCGCCAGCTCGCAGCGGCGCCGGGCGAGGAGCCTCATCGCGCTCGTGTTCGAGATCCGCCGGCAGTACTTCGCAAACGTCGTCACCCCCACCCCGCACCGCTCCGCCATCGACCGGAGCGTCCACGGCTGGGCGAGACTGGAGGGGTTCTCCTTCAGGTCCTCCAGGAAGAGCGCGATCGTCCGCTCCTCCGTCGTCAGCGCCGGGTCGCGGCGGCCGCCCTGCGCCCGCAGGGCCTCCAGGAGATTGAGGAAGAGGTGGTTCAGGTGGACGACGATCCGGGAGATGTGGCTCCGCCCCCGGTTCTTCCGGAGCGCCTCCGCGATCTCCCCGAAGTCGTGCTGGATCTGCGGCGTCCCCCGCCAGACGGGCCGCTCGTTCTGGCGCAGCCGGTCCGTCAGCTCGTCGAGGTCCTCCCGGATGAGCGAGACCCACCCCGGCCACCGCCACGCCTGGTGCGGGCGACGGACCCCGACGTCGACGATGAGCCAGTGGAGGCGGCCCGGCCCGATGTGCGGGTCGCCGAGCCGGTGCAGCTGCCAGGGGCGCGTGACCGTGAGGTCCCCCGCGCGGAGGCGGTGGCGGCGCCCGTCGACGGTGAAGACCATGCCGCCGGTCTCGAGGTAGACGAACTCGATCCCCTCGTTCCGGTGCGGCTCGAGCCCCCAGTCCTGCTCCCCGACGGCGTCCCAGCAGCCGATGGAGCTGAGGCCGGGGAGGAGGTCGTCGTCGATCACCGTCCCGATGTAGTGCCCGTGCGAGAGGGCGTGGCACTCGATGCGGCCCTCGGCGATGGCCCGCCGCTGGGGCTGCTGGCTGTCGATGAGCCAGGTCCGGTCGCCGGCCCGGTAGAGGGGAGGCGGGGGGCGGGAGGACAGGGCGGAGCGGGCCATGGGATCTCCCGAAGAAAGCGCCTTCAACTATATATAAGGCGCGGCGGCACGTGAAACAAAACGAGGGGGCGCGTCTCGCCTCGAGCGACGGGTCGGCGGCTTATCGTGCCCGCTCGAGGGGCGACGCCTTCCCGTCACGGGTCCCACCGCCGCCGGTCCCCCTTGCCTCCGGGGCCCGGCGGGCTTCCCAAAGGCCCCGGCGTATGGGATAGTACGCCCGGACGATACGGGAGGCGCCCGATGCGGATCGCTCCGATGGCCCTGGCCGCCGTCATCGCGGCCGTCTCCGCGCCCGCGTCCCCGGCCCAGCGCCAGATGGAGCGCCTGGACCGCGGCGTGGTGGCCGTGAAGGTCCCCGACGGCGTCTACGTCGGCTGGCGCCTCCTCGGCACGGACCCCGACGGCATCGCCTTCGACGTCTACCGCCACCGCGAGGGCGCCGAGGTCAAGGTCAACGCCGGGCCCGTGACCGCCTCCACCCACCTCGTCGATCCCGACGGCCTCGCGGGCGACCGCTACAGCGTGCGCCCGGCGGCGGGCGTCGGGACGGGGCCAGCGCCGGACCCCGTCCCCGTCTGGACGCAGCCGTACCTGGAAATCCCTCTCGACATCCCCCCGCCCGGGAAGACGCCCGACGGCCAGGCGTTCGCCTACTCCGCCAACGACGCCTCCGCCGGCGACCTCGACGGCGACGGGCAGTACGAGATCGTCCTGAAATGGGATCCCTCCAACAGCAAGGACAACTCCCAGGACGGGCACACCGGGCCGACGCTCCTCGACGCGCTCGAGATGGACGGCACGCGCCTCTGGCGCATCGACCTGGGCCCGAACCTCCGTTCCGGCGCGCATTACCTTCCGTTCTCGGTCTACGACCTGGACGGCGACGGCCGGGCCGAGCTGGCCTGCCGCACGGCCGACGGGACGGTGGACGGGACAGGCCAGGCGATCGGCGACGCGGCGGCGCGGCATGCCGACGCGAAGGGCCGGATCCTCCGGGGCCCCGAGCATCTGACCGTCTTCGACGGCCGCACCGGCGCGGCGCGGGCCTCCGTCCCCTACGAGCCGGCCCGCGGGAACGTCGCGGACTGGGGCGACACGTACGGCAACCGCGTCGACCGGTTCCTCGACTGCGTGGCCTACCTCGACGGCCGTCGCCCCGGCCTCGTCACCTGCCGCGGCTACTACACCGGGAAGGGCGGCGGCGGCCGGAACGCCCTCGTCGCCTGGGATTACCGCGACGGCCGTCTCGAGCGACGCTGGACCTTCCTGGCGGCCGCCACGGTCAATCCCCGCTACCTCGGCCAGGGGGCCCACAGCGTCGCCGCGGGAGACGTCGACGGCGACGGGAAGGACGAGATCCTGTACGGCGCCATGGCGGTCGACGACGACGGCAAGGGCCTCTACTCGACCGGGCTCGGCCACGGCGACGCCCTCCACCTCGGCGACCTCGATCCCGGACGGCCGGGGCTGGAGCTCTTCATGCCGCACGAGGAAAAGGACGCCCCCGGGGTCTCCTTCCGCGACGCGGGGACGGGCGAGATCCTCTGGGCACGCCCCATGGCCGGCGATGTGGGGCGCGGCGTGGCGGCCGACATCGTGGCCGGGCACCCCGGCGCCGAGTGCTGGGCCGCCCGGGGCCTGGGCCTGTACACCTGCAAGGGCGAGACGATCGGGCCGCCGCCCGCGTCCATGAACTTCCTCGTCTGGTGGGACGCCGACCCGCTGCGCGAGCTGCTCGACCGCACCTGGATCGCCAAGTACGAGCTCCCCGGCGGCGGTCTCACGCGCCTGCTCACGGCCGAGGGATGCGCGTCCAACAACGGCACCAAGGCCACGCCCTGTCTCAGCGCCGACCTCTTCGGCGACTGGCGCGAGGAGGTCGTCTGGCGCACGAGCGACGACAGGGCCCTGCGCGTTTTCACGACGGTGATCCCGGCCGACCGGCGCCTCGTGACGCTGATGCACGACCCCGTCTACCGGCTCGGCATCGCCCGGCAGAACGCCGGCTACAACCAGCCGCCCCACACCGGATTCTTCCTCGGCCACGGCATGAAGCCGCCCCCGCGTCCCGCGATCGCCGTCCCGGCGGCGCACTGACCCGCACGCCCCACGCGCCGCGCTTCACGTTCGACGCGTGTTCCCGAGACGGCCTCCCCTCCCGCCCCGCTCCCGCGCCGCGACCGGGCGCCGCCTTTTGTGCTCCTCCCCGCCATCTCGTCCCGGCACAGGAGTGGAAGGTCGCCGTCTGGGGCCGGGCCCTGTCCCGCGACCCGGCCCGGGTCCGGACCGCCACGCCGGTCCGGATCCCCGCCGGCGGGACGGCCCTTGTCGAGGGGGCGATGCCGCTCAGCCAGTTGGGCCGTGTCGAGCTCGCGCTGTTCGACGCGCCACCCGGCATCGCGCTCGGGACATTCGCCACGGGCCGCGACCGCGTGGAACTGACGCTGAAGGCGGACGCGCCGAGACCGCGCCCGGCACCCGCGACGCCCTCGTTGCCCTGGCCTTTGCCGAGCGGCTCCCGCAGTCGGGCCGGGAGGGACCGACGGCGGCGCCCGGCCGGCCATCCCCTATGAGGTGGTCGGGAAGTCACCCGTGCCTTCACGTGATCCGTCGATCGACAAGCCACGAAACACGGCGATTTTCATCGGGCACCCGGGCCGCTATACTGGACGGATGATCCACCGCCCTTCCGCCTGGAGCCTCCTCGCGCGCCCGGGCGGCCTCGCGGTCGTGACGCTCGCGGCCGTCGCCGCGGGCGAGCCCGCCGTCCAGTACGGCGACTCCTCCTCGCGCCTCTGGATCCTGCGCAGCCGGGACCTGGAGACCTGGGGCGAGCCGGAGTTGATCCGCGTCAAAGGGCCCGACGTGCCGCAGGACGCCATGGACCGTCTCATCGACCCGTTCCTTCTCCAGGACAAGAACGACTCCTCCCGGTGGTGGTGCCTCTACAAGGAGGGGGGCCAGGTCCGCTGCGCGACGTCGCCGGACCTCGCGACCTGGACGCCCGCCGGGACGGCCGCGGGCGGGGAGAACCCCTGCGTGATCGTCGACGAGGACGATTACGTCCTCTTCTACGCCCCGCGCGACGGCATCGGCGTCCGCCGCTCGTCCGACCTGAAGACGTGGCGCGAGGAGCCGACCCTCCTGCTCGGCCGGGCGGGGTGGCCGTGGGC
>CAYUME010000494.1:0-4419 GCA_964445475.1 uncultured Planctomycetia bacterium | reverse complement strand
GCGCCGGCTTCGCGAAGCAGTCCGGCCGCCCCGAGAAGGTCTTCTCCCCGGAGGCCCTCTCCCGGCTCGCCACGTTCGCCTGGCCCGGCAACGTCCGCGAGCTGCAGAACCTCGTGGAGCGCCTTTACGCCTCCTGTCCGGACGAGCGGATCGATGTACGCCACCTGCCGCAGCCTCTGCACGTGGCCCCCTCGACCCCCGTCCCGGCGGGCCCGCTCCCGACGTGGGAGGAGACGGAACGCCGCATGATTGAGCAGGCCCTGGCGGCAACAAAGGGAAACAGGAGCGAAGCCGCCCGCCTTCTGCAAATCGAGCGCCAGCGACTGCTGCGCAAGATCAAGAAGTTCGGCTTGGGCCAGGCGGACGGCAACGACTAGTCTGCTTCCCACCCGCTGTATCGTTTTGCCCCACCTCCCTCCCTCCCCCTTCAATATAAGACACGCCTCCCCTTTTCCGACTTCATCTCGTCCAAGGTCTGACAACAGGGCCATCGCAATCCATGCTGGGCAGCAGGATGGGGGCGCGCCCTCGCCTGTCGACTGGCATGGTATTTGCTCTTTCCATGTGCACCCACGCGCGAATGTGGATGGGTCAAGGGGGAAGCGCAATACGGACTGGCGCCGTCGCCGGGATCGCTTTTCGAGAACCGGTTCCTTTGAGGAGCCCTTCATGTCTCCCACCCAAACGATCGAAACGCAGCTGAGGCAACTGCAGACGGACTATGCGAACAAGCTGTCCGAGAAGGTTCAGGCGGCGCAGCAGCACTGGGCCTCGGTGCGCCGGGATCCCAACGACACAAACGCCATCCGGCGGCTGCGCCAGGTTGTCCACGGCCTGGCCGGTGGGGCGGCCACGTTCGGCCTGCCTGAAATCAGCGCGGCGGCGCATCCGCTGGCTGAAGGCATCCAGGAACTGCTGGACAGCGGCCAGCCGCCCGATGCCGCACGGCTCGGACATTGGGAATCCGCGTTGCAGGGCCTGGTCCGGGCCGCCGATCCGGTCACGCGGCCCCACGCCCCGGTCGCCGCCGCGATCCCGGCGATCCCGGCGGCCGCCACCGGCGAGCGGCGGCGGCTCTACCTCGTCGAAGACGACATCTCGCTGGCGTCGAACGTCGCCCTCCAGATCGGCTGCTTCGGCTACGAGGTGCAGATCTTCACCAGTCCGGCCGGTCTCCTCGAAGCCGTCCGACGGGACCCGCCCGCCGCCATCCTGATGGACATCGTCTTTCCCGAGGGCGGACTGGCGGGCACGGAGTCGATCCGGAAGATCCGCGAAGACGGCGGGCAACGCGTGCCGGTCATCTTCTTCTCTGTTCGGGACGACCTGATGGCACGGCTTCAAGCTGTACAGGCCGGAGGCAACGCATTCTTCACGAAGCCCGTTGACGTCAACGAGATCGTCGATACGCTGGACCGGCTGACCGCCCCGCCGGAGTCCGAAACCCACCGGATCCTGATCGTGAGCGACAATCCGGACGAGGTGGTCCGCATCCATCGGGTGCTACGCCAGGCGGGGATGCAGATCGCGGTGGTGACCAATCCGTTCCAGATCATGCCGCTGCTCGTCGAGTTTCACCCCGACCTCATCGTCATGAGCTACGGGATGCCGGAGTGCAAGGGGATCGATCTGGCGCGCGTGATCCGCCAGCAGAAAGCCTATGTCGGCATTCCGATCGTCTTCCTGAATCCCGTCGACGGCGGGACGGACCAAGGCGACACCCTGCAGGCGGCGGGGGACGCGGTCCCGACTGCGCCGGACAAGGAGGAGGACCTGATCGAGATGGTCCGGGCACAGGCCAACCGGGCTCGAACGATGCGATCCTGCCTGGTCCAGGACAGCCTGACGGGGCTGCTAAACCATACGCACCTCAAGGAACACCTCGAGCGGGAGGTGATGCGGGCCCGGCGGCACGGGCAGCCCCTTGCCCTGGGTCTCCTGGACATCGATTATTTCAGGTCGGTCAACGAGACCTACGGCCATACCGCAGGGGATCGCGTCATCCAGAACTTCGCCCGGTTTCTGCGCCAGCGGCTCCGGCGGAGCGACCTTCTCGGCCGCTATGGCGGCGACGAGTTCGCCGTGATCCTGCCCGGCGCCCCCCTCGCCGATGCGAGGCGGGTCCTCGACGAGATCCGGGAGGGATTTTCGAATGTGCGCCAGCAGTCCTTCCACGAGGTTTTCCGGGTCACGGTGAGCGGCGGCGTGACCGTTCTGATCCCGCCGGCGAACGCCCAGATCCTCTGCGATGCCGCCCACAAGGTCCTCGACCGGGCCAAGCACGAGGGGCGGAACCGCGTGCTCACGGAATGAAAAGCCGTCGTGATGCAGGGCGAAACCGGCCGTCCAGGAAACGCCGTTGGACAGGCGGACGTCTCTGCTCCCTGTCATCAGCGGAGGGACATGTCAACGTGGCCGCGCCGTAACGGATCGGTCCTCACGATCGCCGGATTCGCTGGCCCCGCAATTGGTCAGCCGCCATGTCGCCGGCCCGCGCGATCTGCACGATCAGGTCGCGCAGCGGGTCCCCGGGGCCCAGCCGGAGCAACAGCATGTGGGCGTACCCCTGGATCATGGCCACGAGCGCGTCGACATCAGGACAGATGATCGGCGAAGACCTGTATTGACGATTCGGCGGGACAAACGGCTGCACACGGTGTTTCACCATGGTCCCCCTCTTTTCCCGTGCCGGGTCGGCGGCTGGTACAGCCACCCCCACACAGCCGACGATCGGTCTGTCCTCCCCCCGAAGAGGCCCTACGTGGATTTCGTATTGCCGGTCCCGCCAGCGCAAGTCGAAAGACGGCGTCTCGCCCTGCAGCGCCCGACGATGCGCATCCATGGGGGGGCTCTTCTCATCGTTGTGTTGGAACAGATCCCGGACGTGATATGCGGCTCTCCCCGGACAGCATGTCAAGCCGGGCATCCCCCCGCCAAGGATCGAGGTGATCCATAGGGCGTCGTCGGTCGTCCAGATCACCACATCCAACCGGGAGGACAGGCTGGCCAGGATGGCTTCCCGGATCTCGGGCGCAGATGGAAACTTTAGCACGATCAGTTCCACCTTGTCCGGGCTTCGACGGAAACGCTTCACCACGACCGGATCCCGCGATCCGCGCTCAGACGGCCTCGATCATCCCGGCACAGATCAGCCGGTCCAGTCGCTGGAGCCCCTGTTGGAGGGACTCGCCGGCACAGTGCGAAACCCGGAAGGCCGAATCCGCCAGGGCGCCGAGGTCGAGTCGGGCCACGGTGGCGGCATCGATCTCGGGGCCCCGCCCCCGGCGGAGAACCTCGGCCATCACGCAGTTCATCTCCAGGATGTTCCCCGGCCAGGAGTAGGAGAACAGAAGGTCCAAGGCCTCCAGGGAGATCGATCGCACCTGCCGGCCCGTCTGGCGCGCGTGCTTCTCGATGAAGTACCGGATGCAGTAAGGGATGTCCTCCGGACGGTCTCGCAGGGATGGGAGGTGTATCTGTTCAACACGCATCCCCCAGTGTACGGAAAAATCAGGGAATCCGCCGGGACCCGAGGCCGGGACTCGGGTGAAGGACGAGGCGTCGAATACAATCTGGATGCGTCCCTCATCGATCGTCTGGCGCCAACGGGCCGTTTCCAGGACTTCCGAGGCGGCACGGATGGTCTCGGGGGTAAGGGCGAAATAGACGATCCCCCGTGCGGCCGATGGGAACGTGGGGGGAACGACGGGCCGTTCGCCGGGCTGGACCAGCCAGACGGGGGTTCGGGGACCGAACAGCATCGCCATGCCGCGCGCCAACTCGATCAGGTCGAAACCGTGCTCGGCGGTCACCAGGATATGGCAGCCGGAGCGCGCCAGCCCGGCGATCCTGCGCTGGGCGGCCGCCACGCCGCCGCTCACGCCCAGCAGGGCCTCGCACCAAAGCCGGCGAGTCACGTCCTGTCCCCCCACCGCGCGACGGAGCATGGCGCGCAGGTCCGCGTGGTCGAACGGTTTGGAGAGATAATCGAATGCTCCCTCCCGCATCAGGCGCACGACGCAGGTGACATCCGTGACGACGGAGAGGATGATCAGGGGCAGATCGGGGTAGCGGGCACGGATCCGTCGCGCCAACACGTCCCCGGTCATGTCGGGAAGACGATAATCCAGGATCGCCACGTCGGGCAACTCCTGGGATAAGGCCTGAAGAGCAGCCTCTCCTTGTTCTGCAATGCGTACTTCGAATTCGGGCTCCAGAGCCTCCCGCACGGCTTCCAGCACGCGTGGCTCGTCATCGACAGCAAGGATTTTGTAGCGCATGCGCTGTTCCTGACTGGATGGATACACGCCGGATCACGGATTTCCATTTTGACAGAACGCCGCCGCCCGCACTCGACACCATCGAATACCCTCTCAAAAACCGTGCCATGGGAGCGGGGTGATGGAGAAGCCCGGATCG
>CAYUME010000493.1:1602-4424 GCA_964445475.1 uncultured Planctomycetia bacterium | reverse complement strand
GGCAAGATACCGCGACGCGATGGCCTCCGCCGCGAGGGGGGGATGGCCGTAGAGCGCCTTCAGGATCCGGTTCTTGTCGGCCAGCGCGCGCACCAGCCGCTCCCGGAAGAGCGGCGGATTGAAGAGGTCCCCCACCCGGATCCCGATCCGCGACGCCTTGTCCGCATAGCAGGGGCCGATCCCCCGGTTCGTCGTCCCGATCTTCGCGTCCCCCTGCCCCTCCTCGCCCAGGCGGTCCAGCAGCTTGTGGTACGGCATCACGAGATGCGCGCGGTCGCTCACGGCGAGGTTCCGCCCGACGCGCACGCCCCGCCCGCGCAGCTCGTCCACCTCGGCCAGCAGCTGCTCCGGGTCCAGGACCACCCCGTTGCCGACCACGTTGAGCCGGCCCGGGTGGAGGATCCCCGAGGGGATCAGGTGGAGGACGAACTTCTTCCCCCGGACGACGACCGTGTGGCCGGCGTTGCCGCCGCCCTGGTACCGGACGACGACGTCCGACCGCTCGGCCAGCCAGTCGACGATCTTCCCCTTCCCCTCGTCCCCCCACTGGACGCCGATCACGCAGGTGCCGCCCGTTGGTTTCATGGCGCTCGCCATCCACACCGGATCTCGACTCCATCCTGACCCGCCCCGCCGCCTGCGCGACCGTCCGGTCGTGGCAGTCGCGCAACGGGGTGACGGGGCGCCCGGAAGGCGCACCGATACGCCGCAGGACCGCAGGGAAAGAGCCCGCCGAGCCCGGGGCCCTTCCCGTGCGGTCAGTTGATCGATCGCCACTGCCGGATGGCGTCCCGCTCCGGGAGGGGTCCCGTGCCGATGTCCTGGCCCCGGATCTCGCCGCCCTCGTCCACGTAGTAGGTCGTGATCCCGTCCGCCCCGTAGGAGAACGGCGACGCGACGGCGTGCCAGGTCGACGGCGAATCGACGACGATCGTGAAGCGGTAGCCGCTCCGGACCCCCACGATCAGCCCCGGGTCGGTGATCAACTGCTTCTGCTCAGACCCGAGATCGGCCATCGTGCCGTAGGCGCTGTAGGTGAGCCGGTGCTGGATCTCGGCAAGATAGATCACACGAAGCGACTTGATCGCCGAAGCCTCGTTGGCTGTCGCCGTGCTGCGCCTCAAGAGCGGGACGGCCACCGTCACGAGAATGGCGATCAGGACGATAACGACCAGCACCTCGAGGAGCGTGAAGCCGTTCCTCCGAAATGAGGGACGTCCGGCAATAACGGGCGAAACCCGCCGGCCCTCCGCCCTCATCCGCATGGATTCGCGCGGCCTCATGCTCACCCCCCCGCCGACTCGCTCCGGTCCGGCCCGGGCACGGCCTTCCCCGATTCCCCCGTCGACGTGCCTCCCGATGCCGGCAACGGCCCCGTCGTCCCCGTCCCGCCCGACGTCACGCGAAACAGCAGGTTCTTGGTCTCCTCCCCCGGCGGCTCGACGCGCATCAGATCGTCAAGCGCCTGGGTGAACGCGGCGACGAGACGGTCGCCGCCCGGGGTCGCCTGCACCGCGGGCATCGCCTCCCGCCAGAGCGCCTGGATGGCCTCCAGCCGCTCCCGTCGCGCCCGGAGGTCGAGAATCATCCGGTTCATCCCGTCGGCCACCTCCTTCAGGTAGTCGCGCTTCCGCAGCCGCACGTCGAACCCGTAGTCCCCCTTCGAGACCCGGTCGAGGCACTTCCGGATCCGGTAGGCCGGCCCCGCGATCCGGTGCGACAGGATCAGGAGGAGGCAGCCGAGGAAAACGGTCACGCAGATGACAAAGAGGCCCCCCATCCGCATGAGAAAAGAGAGGTGCTCCAGGACGACCTCGGAGGCCGTGTGTTGATCGGCCGCCCGGCCGCCCCAGTAGAGGACCAGGGCATTGACGCCCACGAAGGCCAGCGTCATCAGGATCCATGTCGTCATGTACCGGTACTGGAATTCCCGGTCGATGACATAGATCCGGCGACGGTGCTGGGGCTTTCCCGCGTCCGCGCTCATGTCGGCCCTCCCGACTGGATCCCCGTGACACGCACCCCGATCCCGAAGCCGCCGGATCTCCCCGTTCCGGCGGCCGCCACCGGGGACCGCCCCACCTTACCTTTTCAGGACGGAAAAAGCGAGTCCTCCCGCACGGCGTCGCCTCCTCCGCCCGCGGGACCGTCAGTTCCGCCTCGGCGCCGCCTCTTCCATCAGCCGGACGAAGCGGCCGAAGAGCGGCTGGGCGTCGTGGGGGCCCGGAGCGGCTTCCGGATGGTACTGGACGGAGAAGACCGGCAGGGACGTGTGCCGCACCCCCTCCACCGTCCCGTCGTTCAGGTTGAGGTGCGTGACCTCGAGGCCCGTGCCGTCCAGGGAGGCGGCATCCGCCGCAAACCCGTGATTCTGGCTGGTGATCTCGATCCGCCCCGTCGCCAGGTCTTTCACGGGATGGTTCGCCCCGTGATGGCCGAACTTGAGCTTGTAGGTCCGCCCCCCGAAGGCGAGGGAAAGGATCTGGTGGCCGAGGCAGATCCCGAAGATCGGGACGCGCCCCAGCAGCGCGCGCGCGCAGTCGACCGCGTACGTCACCGCCGCGGGGTCCCCCGGCCCGTTCGACAGGAAGACCCCGTCCGGCTTGAAGGCGAGGATCTCCTGCGCCGTCGTCGCCCCGGGAAAGACCGTCGCGTCGCAGCCGGCGCGCACCAGGCAGCGGAGGATGTTGAACTTGAGGCCGAAGTCGAGGCAGGCGACGCGGAATCGGAGCGGCGCCTCCGGGGCGCGGAGGAGGGCATCGCCGTGCAGGAACTCGGACCAGCGCAGGGCCTTCCGGCAGGTCACCTCCGGCACCAGGTCC
>CAYUME010000493.1:0-1592 GCA_964445475.1 uncultured Planctomycetia bacterium | reverse complement strand
GCCCTTCCATCGGGGGAACGGACCGGGCCTTCCGCACGAGGCTCGCCTCGTCGAGGTCCTCCGCCGAGAGGATGCCGCGGAGCGCCCCCCGCTCCCGCAGGCGCTTCGTCACCGCACGCGTGTCCACCCCCGTGATCCCCACGATCCGGTGCCGCCGCAGGTACGCGTCCAGATCCTCCGTCGACCGGAAGTTGCTGCGGATCCGGCTCGCCTCGCGGACGACAAAGCCCTCGACCCACGGGTGCTGGTGCTCGACGTCCTCCGGGTTGACCCCGTAGTTCCCGATCAGGGGATACGTCATCGTGACGATCTGCCCTTTGTAGGAGGGGTCGGTCAGGATCTCCTGGTAGCCGGTCATGGCCGTGTTGAAGACGACCTCGCCCGCCTTCTCGCCGGGATGGCCGAACGACTCCCCCGTCAGCACCGTGCCGTCCTCGAGCGCCAGTTTCGCGCGCATGGGAGGTTGCCGCTCCGTAAAAGAAACGCATGCAGAATACGGGCCTACTCCTTCGCCCCGGCCGCCGGGGGGCTCCCGACCGCCACCGTCGTCAGGTTCGCGGGATCCAGGTGCCGCCGGGCGGCGCGCGCCACGTCCGCGCGCGTCACCACCGCGATGCGCGCGGGGTACGCCGCAAGATAGTCCAGCCCCAGTCCGTACCGCTCCGCCTCGACGAGGTGGCTGGCCAGCGACGACGCGGTCTCGTAATCGAAGACGCAGCTGCCGAGAAGGTAGGCCTTCGCCTCCGACACCTCCTCCTCCGTCGGCCCCTCCGCGACGAACTGCGCGAGGAGCGACCGGACCTCGGCCAGCGCCTTTTCCCGGTTCTCGTGCCGCGTTCCCACGTAGACGGCGAAGACGCCCGGCTCGGCCGCGGCCGGGCGCGTGATCGTGCCATAGACCTGGTAGGCGAGCCCGAGCTCGTCCCGTATCCGGCGCGAGAGACGGTCCATGAACCCGGCCCCCATCCCCAGCACGTTGTCCATGACGAGCAGGGCGTGGTAGTCCGGGTCGTTCCTCCGGATGCCGAGGTGCCCGACAAGCAGGTGGGCCTGGGCGCTCTCGACCGGCTTCGCCTCCCGGCGCTCCGCGCCCTGGCGAGCGATCGGGGGCGGGACGGGCTTCGCGGCGGGCCCCGTGTCCTCCCAGCCGCCGAACCGGCGCCGTATCCGCGCCAGCAACGCCTCCGGCTCCTCGTCCCCCACCACGGCCACCACCGCGTTCCGGGGCCGGTAGAAGGCGGCGTGGTGCCGTACGGCGTCCTCCCGCGTCAGGGCCTTCACCGTCCGCGGGTAGCCCATCGGCGGACGATGATAGGGGTGCACTCCGTACACGAGCTCGCGGAACAGCTTCCGGGCCACGATCGCCGGCTGGTCGTCCTCCCCCGCAATGTCCGAAAGCGTCTGCTCCTGCACACGGGCGAAGGCCTCCGCGGGGAAGACGGGATTCGCCAGGACATCGGACGCCAGGTCGAGCAGGAGGTCGGCATCCTTCAACAGGACCCGGCCCGCGACGCCGTCCGGCGAGGACTCGAGGCTCCCTCCGACAAAGGCGATCGCCTCCGCGATCCCGGTGCCGGTCCGCGTTGTCGTCC
>CAYUME010000492.1:1902-4430 GCA_964445475.1 uncultured Planctomycetia bacterium | reverse complement strand
CGCTGCTATCACACGGCGGCCTGGACGGGCACCGAGATGATCGTCTGGGGCGGCGGCAACAACGGGGTCAACACCAACAACGGGGGGCGGTATGATCCCGAGACGAACACCTGGGGAACGCCGACGACGACGGCCGGAGCCCCCGCCGTCCGCGGCGGCCCCGTCGCGGTCTGGACGGGGCACGAGATGATCGTCTGGGGCGGCGGCGACACCGTCCAGTACAACGACGGGGCGCGCTACGATCCGGCCGCGAACGCGTGGGTCGGGACGACCTCGACGGTCGGCGCTCCGGCCGGGCGCAACTTCTTCTGCGCCGTGTGGACGGGGACGGAGATGATCGTCTGGGGCGGGCACGACGGCACCAATTACATCAACACCGGCGGACGCTACGACCTCGCGACCGACACGTGGCTGGGCGCGACGCCGACGACCGGCGCCCCCACCGCACGCGACGGCGTCAGCGGCGTCTGGTCCGGTCGCGAGCTGGTCCTGTGGGCGGGACACAACGGATCGACGCCCTTGAACACGGGGGCACGTTACCAGCCTCCGATCGGCCTGGCCCCGGGATATTACGCGGGAACCGTTCGCGTGGAGGACACGACAGGCACGGTACCGCCGGGGACCGCGATCGTCTCCCTGGAAGTCACTCCGTAAGGATGCGCCCCGGAAGCCCCCCCCACACACGCGACAAAATCCCCGTTGAATCCCTCGCCTGCTGAAGGGGACGGACATGAAACGATGGAGGGAGGCGTCCTTCGTCCTCCTGCTCGCACCCCCTGTGGCGTGGCCCGATATCGGCGTCTTCCGGGGTGCCGGGCCCGAGACGGAGCTCTGGAACGACGAAGCCGTCCAGCTGGTCCGGGAATCCATCACGGTGGTCCCCGCACGCGGTCCCCGGCCGTTCGACGGCACGGGGGCAGGGTCAAGCCGTTTCGACTTCACGGGTTCCTTCACGCTGCATAATACGACCGATCGCCCCGTCGAGCTCCAAGCGGGCTATCCGCTCGACGCCGACTTCCCAGACGACGTCTTCGAGCGGGACAAGCCGACCTCGCATTGGGTGGCCAAGTACAAATTCGCTCTTTTCGAGGACGGCAAATCCTATCCGATCCGGTTCACGAAGCAGGACCGACAGAACAAGCACCGCGGCATCTTCCTGTGGGACATGACGTTCGCGCCCAAGGAAAGGAGAACGATCCAGATCACCTGCACCATGCCGCTCTCGGTCAGGCGGGCCTCGACCGACCGCGATCCGAAAAAGGCCGCCTACCCCAAGCCCTGGTTTGCCATCACGGGACGGTGCCTCCTCGAAGCCTTCTCCTTGAGCGGCGAAGCCGGAACCATGTGGAGCGGGACGATCGGAGAAGCCCAGATCCGCCTGGACCTGAAGCCGTTCGAGGACCACATGAGCCGGCGAGGCTGGGTGGAGCAGGAATCGCTCCGTCCACAGGAGACGCCCCTGGACCGTTTCGCGGCCAGCAGGCCCACCCTTCACCGGGTGCTCGATCCCGGCGCGTGGAGCCTGGAGGAGGGCGGGACGATACGCTGGCAGTTCCAGGACGTCCCCGCGTGGGGGCCGGTGGAGGTGAAATTGTATTCCCTCGATGTTCCACGGACGAAGGCGGAGGCGTGCCGGGTGGTCCGGGCCCTGATCCGTCAGAAACAGGCGCTGAAGGCCGGCGTCACGGAGGAGGACCTGGACGACCTGGGTGACATCCTGAAGGCTTTCTACGGCATGAAGCCCGACAATGCGCGGATCCAGGGATACCTCGACAACCAGATCTGGTACCCGGCGGAGAAGCAGGACGATGCGCCGGCGGACGTCCTGAAAACGATCGCGTCGTATCGCCAGCTGTGCGCCGGCGGCAACGTCGCCCTGTTTCGACAGGTCTTGAGGGACCAGTACGACTCGGTGCGGCTGGAAGCGGACCAGGCGATCCAGCTTCAACGGAATGCCGTCCGCGCGGCACATGGGAAGGAGCTCGAGGACCTCGCCAAGGCGGAGATGCGGGACGGGGACCCGGAGATGGCCAAGGTGTTGCGGGAGGAGCAAGCCCGGGTCGCGACGGACCCGAAGGCCTCCCGGCCGGCCACCCGGATTGCGGGAGATCTGGCCGGGCCGCCTGCCGAGCGAGTGACCCTTTCAGCGACTCTGGACGGCAGCGGCAAATTCGTTTTCACATCCGGCGCTTTGCATTACGAGCACTTCCACTGGGGACGCCCCCAGAACGTTCGGATCGATGACCAGGCGTGGATCGATCTGGATACAACGCCCCCACGATGGATTGACGTCGCGTCGCGCGTTTCGCTCCAGACGGTCCGAATCATGGAGCGATCGGGCCGGGACGTGATCTGTCTCGAGCCAACGCCCCACGGCTTCGACGTCTACGTGGCCGATTCCCCCAATGACCGAGGAGAATACAGCATCACGCTGGGTTTCTACCCCAAACGCCAGGGGGAATAGCATTTTTCGCACATAAAAAAGCTTGGCACGAAGTCGACAAAATCAAATGCCGTGCCAACCGTGA
>CAYUME010000492.1:0-1892 GCA_964445475.1 uncultured Planctomycetia bacterium | reverse complement strand
GCTGTCAAGAACGCCGCGAAATAGCGCTGATCTGACATGACCGCACCATGCCACCACGAAGCCCGGATAGTCAGGATAGCGCTGTTTGACGTTGTCGACTTCATGACAACGGAGGCGTGAAAAGGGCGGTGACGCGCGGTATGGCGTGTCGCGGAACGCGATTTACTGGCGGTAAATCGCGTTTTCAGTTGTCGTAAGTCGTTACATACCAACAACTAGGGTTACGAAAGCGCTGCTCTGCCGTTGAGCTACCCTGGCGCTTGACGTCGAGGGCGATCATTCTATCGGCCTTTTTCAGGGAATCAACCCTTTTAGGCCTCTTCCGGGGGAGACGGCGCCGCTTCCGGCGATTCCATCCCCTCGACCGGCGTCGGGCCCGCGGCGCGCTTCTTCCGGGGCTTCCGCACGGGCTTCGGGACGGCCGACGGCTCGGGCGCGACCGCCTCCGCTTCGGGCGGAGCCGCCGCCTGTCCGGCCTCCGGCGACGCCTCGGTCGCCTTCCCCTCCTTCGCCTTCGCCCACCGCGCCTTCTGGGCGGCAACGATGCGGGCGCGGGCCTCCGGGGAGAGCGTCCGCTTCTTCTTCGGCGGCTTCCCGGCGGGGGCCGGCTCGGGAGCGATTTCGACGGTCTCCGTGCCGGGAGGCGCTTCCGGCTCGGTCGGCGCGGCGGTCTCCTCATCGGGAGACGCATTAGTCTTTCCCGTCCGGGTCTTGGCCCAGCGGGCGCGCTGGGCGGCGGCGATCCGGGCGCGGGCGGCCTCGGACAACGCCCGGCGGCCGCGGCGGCCCGGCCCGGCCTCCACCGCACCCTCCGCCTCCTCCGCCGAACGGACCGGCGCGTCCGCCTTCCGCCCGTGGTGCCGGCTGATCTGTTTTTCCAGCAGGGCGAGCTCGCGCAGGAGCTCGTCCCGTTTACGCAGGAGCGGCGCGACCGACTCCTCGCGCCGCTTGATCTCCAGCATCCTCTCCAGGTCACGCACGGTCACCTTGGAAAGCAGGTCCTTCATCAGTCACTCCCCCTTCATGCAAAGACGTGGAACAGGGGACAAACACAGTCGGGGGATTATGCCAAAGGATGGCCTGCAAGCCCACCGAAACATTCGGCCCGGGGCCGGCGCCTCTCCCGCTTCGCCCGGAGCGCCCCCGCCGGGGCGGGGAGGCCTCACGCCCGCAGGCTCGCGCGGCTGACGCCGTCCTCGCCGCGGGCGACCTCGATGACGTTCTCGAGATGGTCCTTGAGGCCCTCGTCGTGGGTGATGAGGAAGACCTGGGTGAAGTCCTTGCCGAGCTCGCGGAGGGCCCGGAGGATGTCGTCGCGACGTCGCTGGTCCTGACTGGCGAAGACCTCGTCGAGGGCGATGAAGTGGAGGCGGCCGCCGGAGCCCTCGGCGACGACCTCGGAGATGGCGACGCGGAGGCAGAGGTGGACGAGGTCGGACTCGCCGCCGGAGAACCAGGCCAGCTCGCGGGGGGCGCCGGCGTCGTGGCAGCGGATCTGGTAGTCGGGCTGGAGGTCGATGCGGGCGTAGCGGCCGCCGGTGACGCGGGCGAGGAGGCGGCTGGCGCGGGCGGAGATGGCGGGGCGGACGCGCTCGGTGAGGGCGCGCTTGAAGTCGCGGAGGAGGGCCTCGAGGGCCTTGTGGGTGCGCGCGTCGCGCTCGAGGGCGGCGATGCGCCCCGCGAGCTCCTGCTCCCTCGCGAGCTCCCGGTCGAGGGCGTCGCGCCGGGCGGCGCGGAGGTTCCGTTCGCCCTCGAGGGAGCGGTGATCGAGGAGGAGTCGCTCGCGGGCGGCGCGGCGGTCGGCCAGGGCGCGCTCCGCGGCGGCGAGCGCGGCGGGGTCGAAGCCGAGCGCCGCGGCGGCCCGGGCCGCCTCCGCGAGGGCCCCGCGGGCC
>CAYUME010000491.1:0-4440 GCA_964445475.1 uncultured Planctomycetia bacterium | reverse complement strand
GCGAAGATCCGCGACGTCGTCCCGCGGGTCACCGCCAAGGCCGTCGAGGAGGCGACCCTGCAGCTCCGGGAGGAGTACGCGCGCGGCGGCAACGCATTCGAGCTCGTCGAGATCGCCGAGGGCTACCAGATCCTGACGAAGCCCGAGTACGAGGAGTGGATCACGCGCCTGAAAAAGGCGAAAGGGCCGACCAAGCTCTCCGGCGCCGCCCTCGAGACCCTGGCCATCATCGCCTACAAGCAGCCGATCCGCCGGGTGGACATCGAGGCGATCCGCGGCGTCCAGTCCGGCGAGCTCGTCCGCGCCCTCATGGAGCGGGGCCTCATCAAGATCACCGGACGGGCGGACCAGCCCGGCAGCCCGATCCTCTACGGCACCACGAAGGACTTCCTCGACGTCGTGGGGCTCAAGTCCCTCGAGGAGCTGCCGAAACCGGAAGAGGTGAAATGACCCCGGGATCCGCCTTTCGGAGCCCGGGCCCCTTGGTATTGCCGTCCGTCCCCCCATTCGGGAACCGGGATTCGGATTCTCCCACGGAGCCATCATGACCACGCTGTCGCGCAAGATCCACAAGTACGAGCGCCCGTTCTACTACGTCGTGACCGGCGTCATCGCGCTCAGCTTCTTCGTCTGGACCGCCCCCTTCTCCGACTCGCCCACCGACCAGTCGGTGGGGTCGATCGCCGGGAAGCCCGTGACGCGCGCGGAGCTCGACGCCATGCGCTACTCGGTCGACCTCCTCGCCCTCCTGGACGGCTTCAGCCGCTCGCCGACCCTCTCCGCCTCCTTCGCCCGAAACCGCTGGCTCTCCACCCTGATCCAGGTCCGCTCGGCCCTCCGCGACCCCCAGATGCGCGGATTCTACCTCCAGTACCTCGGGCTCGGCGAACTGGGCGATCTCGGCAGCCACGAGGTCCTGGAGGCCCAGTCCTGGAAGTGGATCGCCTATCTCCGCGCCGCCGAGCAGGCCGGGTTCACCGTGACCCCCGGCGAGGTGACCCGGTTCATCCGATCCATCGTCGGCGTGCCGGAGAACGCCCCCTTTCCGCGCGATTACTATATCCAGGCCATCCAGTCCTCGCGCGGCCTCGGCGTGCCCGTGGCCCAGTTCGAGCAGACCGTCCGGAAGTACCTCCTCGCCGCGAAATATTTCGACGCCGTCGGCAGCGCCGCCAGCGTCACCGGCCAGGAGCTCCTCGACGCCTACCTCGAGGAGTACCGCGAGGTCGAGCTGGCCTGGATGGGCTTCGAGCCGAAGGACTTCGCCGCCGCCGCCCCCGAGCCCTCCCGGGAGGCCGTCGCCCGCTACTTCCGCGACAAGCGGGCCCAGTTCCGCCTCCCCGCCAAGGTCTGCGTCGAGGTCCTCCTCGCCGAGCCCACGAAGCTCCTCGACGGGATCGAGGCCCCCTCCGAGCCGGACATCCGGACCCGCTATGAAGCGAACCGGGACCGCGACTACCGCAACCCCGACGGCGGCAAGGACGGGAAGCCGAAGCACAAGCCCCTCGAGGAGGTCCGCGAGGCCATCGTCAAGGACCTGAAACAGGAGCGCGCCTCCCTCAAGGCCTCCGAGATCCTCCAGAAGGCCCTCCTCGAGATCGGCACCCTCGAGGCCAAACAGGGCCAGGACGCATCCGTCCGGCTCGACTTCGCGGCTCTGGCCAAGCAGTTCGACGTCACCCGCCTCGAGACCGGGTACGTCGAAGCGGGCCGCGTCGAGGACGCGGAGGCCGTCTTCGGCGCCTTCCGCGAGCCGCGCGACCGCGAGGCCTTCTCCCGCAAGATCTTCACGGACATGAAGGAAGGCGAGGTCATGCGCGGGGAGCTCCGCCCCCTCCCCACCGACAAGGGATGGATCATCTACCGCCTCCTTCAACGCAAGCCCGCCCGCACCCCCGCCCAGTTGACCGCCGAAGTCGAGGACGACATCCTCCGGCGGCTCCGGAAGGAGGCGTTGGACAAGACCGCCGTTGAGACGGCCTCGGAGTGGAAGAAGGCGATCGACGCCGACGGCCTGGAGAAGACCGAGACCGCGCGCGGCAAGACGTTCCACCGGCCGCCCGCCACCCGGGCCGGCAACCCCCTCCCCGACCCGGACGGCGATCACGGGAACCTCGCCGACGGCGGCCAGATCATCGAGGCGGCCTTCAGCCTCCGCAAGGCCGACCAGGTCGGCAAGGCCCGCCTCCTCGACGCCGGGACCGGCCGGACCAAGTACGTCGTCGTCCTGCTCAAGGCCCTCGAGGCGAAGATGGACGACTTCGAGAAGCAGAAGCCGTGGCTCCGGGAACGCCTCCTCATGAACGGCTTCCAGAACGGCGTGACGGTCCCGGGCAAGCGCCAGGTGCTGATCGACGCCCGCCGGGCCGAGATCGAGAAGGGAATCGTCCGGGAAGACGTGGAGAAGAAGCCCGCGCCGGGCGCGGCGGAAAGCCGCCCGGCCCCGACCTCGAACGCCGCCCCCCCGGCAGGTCCCGCGCCCGAGAACAAGACGGCGCCGCCCCCTCCGGCCGCCGGAGCGGCGGGCACCGAATCGAAAGAATCCCCTCCTCCGCCGGCGGCCAAATAACCCTCGCGTCCCCCGCTCTGGACGCGTACGCGTAGGCCTAATCGCACGCGCACGCCGGCGCGCACGCCCCCGTCCGACCCCACTCAAGTTCCCTCCCCTTCCATCCGATATATAGAATAAGGAATGGGGTGGTCGCACTGCACCTCCGGCCCGCCGGGGGGACAGCCGCTTGCCCCTTGCATCCGGCCCTGAGACGCCGGTATAGTGTGGATGAAATCTTTGGAGGTTGAAGCAATGGGTACGCGATGGCTGAGAGGGGGAGCCGCGACCCTCGCCCTGTTCGTAGCGGCTGCCACCGTGTCCGAGAGCGCGCCCCAGGACCCCCCCTTCCGCGGCAAGGTCACGGGATCGAATGTGAACATCCGCATGGGTCCCGGACGGGAGGGCCTTATCGTCCGCGTCGCCGGCGAGGGCGAGTCCCTCCTCGTGACGGCCCGCGAAGGGACGTGGTACCGGATCGTCCCCCCTGAGAACGCCTGGTGCTGGATCCCCGCCGCCGACGTCAAGAAGACGGAGGGGGGATCGATCGTGCGGCGGGACACCGTCCTCCGCCAGGACTCCCGCAACAACGCCCCCTCGGTCGGTCAGGTCGCCTCGGGCGAACAGGTGAAAATCCTGTCCGAGAAGCAGGACTGGCTCAAGATCCAGGCCCCCCGGACGGTCGGCATGTACATCCACGCCGACTACGTCGCCTTCGACCGCGCGTACGACCCGGACAAGGACGGCGCGATCGAGACCGCCGGCGCCGGGAAGACGGCGAGGGAAGACGGCCCCAAGACGGCCGCGGGCGCGGGCGACAAGGAACAGACCCCGCCCCCGCCGACCGCGGAGGAGAAGGCCGCCCAGCGCGAGGCCGAGATCCAGAAGCTCAAGGGGGAATACGACCGGATCCAGAAGCAGTACGAGAAGGACGTCAAGAGCGCCCTCGAGAGCGCCAAGCCGCCGAAGAGCGCCTACGACGCGACCGGCGTCGTCGACACCGTCGGCCTCTTCCTCGGCCGCCCCGGGACCCACGCGCTCGTCAGCGGCAAACAGATCGTCTGCTACCTCAAGAGCGCCGACGCGGAGAAGCTGAACCTCAACAGCTACTACGGCCGTTACGTGGGCATCCGCGGCAAGGCCGAGGCCGCCCGCGGCTTCGAGCCGCTCCAGGTCATCACCGTGGAGTCCGTCGAGGTCCTCGTGAAGGACTGACACGGACCCGTCGGGCAGGGACGCGCGAAAGGCCGGGCCGCAAGGCCCGGCCTTTTCTTTTCCGTCGCCACGCCATCCCGCTCCCGCACCCGCAATCGGCCGCCCCCGTCACGCCAGGAGCGGGCTCCCCCCCAGCGCCCGCATCCCCGCCCGCATCCCCTCCTTCACCAGCCGCTCCACCCCCTCGAACTCCAGCACCCCGTGCTGGGCCACCCGCGGGCGAACCTCGATCACGGGCGCATCCGCATGCAGAGCGAGCAGGTGCCTCGACATCGTGTGCCCCATGATCGTGTTCGCCCGGCCGAGGATCGAGACCAGCCCGGCGTCCTGCACCGGCTTGACCACGGTGTAGTCGAGGTGCTGCAGGTTCACGGCGATGATCGCCCTGCAGCCGTGCGACACGGCCACGCCGATCGGCAGGCTCTCCACCGTGGCGCCGTCGATGAAATGGAAATCGCCGATCCGCTGCGGCGGGAAGAGCCCGGGAATCGCGCAGGAGGCGTAGACCGCATCCCGGACCGGGCAGGCCGTGAACCCGGAGGTGCCCCACACGACCTGCACGCCGGAGTTCAGCTCGACCGAGCAGGCGTAGAAGGGCTTCCGGAGCGACGCGAAGTCCCCTTCCGGCAGGTGGGCGTCGATCCACGCCCGGAGCCGCTCCCCGCGGTACAGGCTCC
>CAYUME010000490.1:1647-4442 GCA_964445475.1 uncultured Planctomycetia bacterium | reverse complement strand
CCATCGCCGCCGGGGAGGCTGGCCCGCCGGGGAGGGCGGCCGTGCCCGCGGAGAGGATGCGGTACCCGTGCGATTCCAGCTCGTCCTCCGTCCAGCCGTGCCGGCGGGCCATCTGCGCGCGGAAGAGGGCGGCGGCCATCGGGCTCCGGCAGGTGTTCCCCGTGCAGACGAATAGGATCGTGGTGTAGGCCAGCTCCGTGACCAGGGAGCGGGGGATGGCCCCTTCCCGGAGGACCTCGCACGAACGGCCGTGGATGCGCACCACGGTCGACGGCTTCCCGAACCGGGTCGTGCCCCCGTCGACCACCCACTCGATCATGCCGTCGAAGGTCTTCATCACCGCGGAAGCGTCGGTGGCCGGCGCCTCCCCGGATCGATTGGCGCTCGGGACCGCCAGCGCCACGCCCGCCCGGGCGATCAGGTCGGTGGCAATCCGGTTGGCGGGAACCCGGAGACCGATCCCGCGGCCGTCGGGGATGTCGAGGACGATCGTCAACGGGCCCGGCCAGAATCGTTTCACCAGGCGCCGGGCGATCGGGGGGACCGGGCCCGGGACGTGATGGGCGATGTCCCGGGCGTCGGCCAGGTGGAGCGTGAGGTGCTTATCCGGGGGGCTGCCGCGGACCTGGAGCAGGCGATCCACCGCCCCGGCCATCGCCGGATTGGCCCCGATGCCGTAGACCGTCTCCGTCGGGAAGGCCACGAGCCCTCCGGCGCGAAGCACCGCCGCCGGCTTCTCGAGGAGCGTCGGATCGTACCCCTCGGGCGGCAGCTTGAGGACCTCGGTTTTCATTCCCTTGTCCCGGCGGGCGTGGCGGACCCGTGCCGCGCGGCCGCAAATCGACGGGGGATTCTAACGGTCCCTTCCTCGACAAGTCAATGCCGACTTTTAATGGCGGAAGCCTCCGACGGCCTGTATCATGCCGATTGAATGCCGCATCCGGTTCCTGGCTGCGGATCTTCTCGCGGAGGCTCGGTTATGGCTTCGACCGCCGCGTCGGAGGGCGAGGCCCGTCGTCTGTCGTCGCTCCGGGCCCTGAACCTGCTCGACACGCCCGCCGAGGCGCGCTTCGACCGCCTTTCGCGGCTGGCCGCGCGCCTTTTCAAGGCGCCCGTGGCCGTCATCGCCCTCGTGGACGCGGAGCGCGTCTGGGTGAAGTCCGGATTCGGCACGACGGTGGGGGAATCGCCCCGCGCCGCCTCGTTCGCGGGCGCGGCGATCGAGGGGGAGGAGCCCCTCGTCGTGCCCGATGCAGCGCGCGACCCGCGTTTCGCGGGGAACCCGCTCGTGCAGGCGGATCCCCCCGCGCGCTTCTGTGTGGCCGTTCCCCTCCGTGCCGCCGACGGGAGCCGCGTCGGGGCCCTCGTCATCCTCGACCTGCGCTCCCGACGCCTCGGCGCGGAGGAGCGGGAGATCCTCCGGGACCTGGGTGACCTCGTCGAGCACGAGCTGATGCCCGAGCGGATGAGCCCGATCCAGAGCGACATCGTGACGGGCCGCGACGCGGACGCGCGGGCGGAATTGACCGACCCGACGACGCGCGCATGGAGCCGCGCCGCCATCGGCGATTTCCTCGGCCGCGAGCTGGCGCGGGCCAGCCGGCAGCAGTCTCCGACCGGGGTCGTGCGCGTGGACGTGGACGGGCTGGACCGGCTCCGGCAGGAGCGGGGGGCGGAGGCGGCAGACGCCCTCCTGCACGAGGTGGCGCTTCGCATCCGGACGGCCCTTCGGCCTTACGATGCCGTCGGCCGCTTCGTGGACGACGGGTTCCTGCTGATCCTGCCGGGATCGGACGCGCTCAACACGATGGGCGCGGCCGGGCGCATCCGGAAACAGGTGACGCTGAAGCCGGTCTCCGTCGCCGGGACGCCGGGCCCGGTGACCTTGAGCGTGGGGGTGGCGGCCAGCGAAAGCCCCGGGCGCGCCGACGTCGAGTCGCTCACCCGCGCGGCGGCGGGCGCCGTGCTCCAGGCCCGGCAGCGCGGCGGGAACCGGATCGAGCTGTCCGGAACGCGGTTGTGATCCCTACCACTCCATTCCGAACCCCACCTCGGCCGCGATGCTCACCCGTTGGGGAATGTGGACCTTCGATCCCGTGTCGCTGGTCTCGAGGGCGACCTGGGCGGGCGCGTTGGCGCCGGCGACCCCGAGCCGCAGCTTCCAGATGAACAGGTCGAGGCCCGCGGTGTAGGTCGGCTTCGTCCCGTCCACGGCGAGGTTCTGCTGGACCCCGCCCCGCAGGACGGCGACCCCGAAGAGGTGGAGGCCGGCCCCGCCCCCGACGAACCGGGTCTTGTAGCCGTCGAGAAGGTCGCTCTCCGTCTCGAGCAGGTCGGCGTCGATCGCGAGACTGAGGAGGTCGACCGGCCGCCAACTGGCGCCGACCCGCACCTGGGGGGCGAGGGTGATGGGGTCCGGTCGGCTCTTAAGGGCGATCTCGGTCCGGATCAGGTTCTTCCCGGTCAGGCCGAACTGGAGGCCGTCCACCGGCATGGCCGCCACCCCGGCGTCGAGGTTCAGGTGGTGCGAGGTCTTCCGATGGGCCTGGAACCCGTCACGGATGTCGCTCAGATAGTCGCCGGTTCCCGTCTGGGCGGCGGAGATGTATGTCCACGAGGTGTTGGCCACGACCTCCTTCAGCGAGATTCCGAGGGCCAGCGTTTTCTCGACGAGCGGGATGGAGGCTGCGATCCCGGTCTCCGTCAGGTTGACCCCCTTGATGTCGAATCCGGAGGCGTTGTCCGCCAGGTCGCCGCCTCCCCAACCGGATGGATCGGTCCCGGCATTGTAGGCA
>CAYUME010000490.1:0-1637 GCA_964445475.1 uncultured Planctomycetia bacterium | reverse complement strand
GTGGTGGCGGTGACCGCGGCGGCCAGGGCCCGGACGACGGCGGGGTCGTTCAGGGCGGATCCGAGGACGGACTCGGACTGGAGGGCGAGGGCGTTGGCCTCGTTCGTGGTGAGGCCGGCTGCGACGAAGGCGTCGCGCGCAGCCAGGCCTCCGGCGGTCACCGGTGCGGTTGCCGTCGGGACGAGCGGGGGGAAGAGCGTCCCGACGGACGAGAAGCTCATGTTGTCCGTGTCGACGAGAGGGGTGGCCCCGGACCAGGCCCGGTCGTGCATGAACAGGGTGAACCAGCCGAACCGCACTTCGAAGCTCCCCCCGGCCGTCAGGTAGGCGCCCGAGCCGTCCTGATCCAGGGAGACGAGAAGGCTCACAAACCGCAACGCGCTGTCGACGTCCGAGGCGGTCGCCGTGCCGGTGTTGAGCCGGGACTGGATGGCGGGGATGTCCGTCGCCCGGTAGAAATCGTGGAGGGCGTCGACGCTTGCCAGGGAATCCCCCTCGATGGAGAGCGATGTGGTGAGGGCGAGATCCAGGCCGAAGGTTCCGGGATCGAGGATGCCGGGATCGGCGAGCGCCGGAAGGGCCGGGTTCCAGTAGACGCTGCCGGGGCCGGAGGCGGCGGCGACGCCGGCGCCCCCCTGGCCGAGGGCGGAGGGGCCGATCACCACCCATTCGTCGGCGCGGGCGGGCAGGGGGGGGAGCAGGACCATGGCGTAGAAGACGGCGAGCGGGATCGCCCCTGTCCGGCGGCTTCGGGGCATAGGGCCTCTCGTGTTAAGGACCGTCCCCGTCTCAGCGCCCGCCCGTGATGTAGTTCTCGAGCTGCTGGATCAGGAACTTCTGGTGTGAGATGGTCGCCTTCACCAGGTCGCCCTGGGAGAGCATCCCGATCAGCCGTCCCCCCTCCATCACCGGCAGGTGACGGACGCGCTTGTCGCTCGACAGCGCCAGGCATTCGTCGACCGTCTGCTCGGGGCGGACATAGACCACGCGCGACGTCATCCACTCCCTCACGCGGACGTCCCCGGCGGGCCGGCTCGTCAAAACCAGCTGCCGGGCGCAGTCGCGCTCCGAGAGGATGCCCACCACGCTCTCGCCGTCCCGGACCAGCACGGCGCCGATCCCCTTGTCGATCATCAGGCGGACGGCATCGCGGATCGTGTCGTCCGGCTTGACGGACCAGACCGCCGCGATCGGCTTCGCGTCCAGCATCTGCTTGGCCGTGATCATGCCGTCTCCTTTTGTCATGCGGACAGGTGCGAACCGGCGCGCGCATCCCGGGGCGACATGCACGGTCCGCGCCACAGGCCTTTGCGCGTGAGTGTATCAACTAAGGAGGGGGAGTCAAGTCTTGAATGGGACTTGTGGGGTCTCTATATGGAGGAACCCTGTCCGGCATCCGCGGCGGCGGCTAGGGCGGCCGAAGACGGCGCGGGGCGGATGGACGCGCCGTCTTCTGGCGGGCTGGCCCCGAAGGGGTACGGAGGGCGTCCCCTTCGGGGCGGGCGGGTCATTTCTTGGATCCCTCCCCGCCGTCCTTCTTGAGCAGCTTGGGGAGCGGCGGGGTGAGGGGAATGAGGTCGAATCCGGCCGGAGCCTCGCGGACGGCCGGCCCCTGCGCGAAGATGGCGCCGATGGCC
>CAYUME010000489.1:0-4447 GCA_964445475.1 uncultured Planctomycetia bacterium | reverse complement strand
GAGACGCCGAAACGGGACGCGTCGCGACGCGAGTTTCTCGCCGGAGCCGGCGGTGCGGCTGCCGTTTCGGCCCTGGCGGGCGTCTCCGTCCCCCGCGTTCACGCCCAGGAGAGCAGCGCCCTCCAGGTCGCCCTCGTCGGCTGCGGCGGGCGCGGCACCGGCGCCGCGGACAACGCCCTCTCCGTCAAGAACGGCATGATCAAGATCGTCGCCATGGCCGACATCTTCGAGGAGAAGCTCAAGCGCAGCGTCGGCCACCTGGAAAAGAAGTTCCGCTCCCAGTACGACGTGCCGGACGACCGCAAGTTCCTCGGCTTCGACGCCTACAAGAAGGCGATGGACTGCCTGAAGAAGGGCGACGTGGTCATTCTCACGACCCCGCCCGCCTTCCGTTGGGTCATGTTCAGCTATGCGATCCAGAAGGGGCTCCACGACTTCATGGAGAAGCCGGTCACGGTCGACGGCCCGACCACCCGGAAGATGATCGCCCTGGCCAAGGAGGCTGACAAGAAGAAGCTCAAGGTGGGCGTCGGCCTCATGGTCCGCCACTGCCGTGGGCGCCAGGAGCTCGCGAAGCGGGTCCAGGACGGCGAGATCGGCGAGATCGTCGCGATGCGCGGCTACCGGATGGGCGGCGGCGGCGGCCAGTGCGGCCCCAAGCCGGCGGACATGAGCCACCTGCGCTACCAGATCCAGCGCTTCCACAGCTTCCTCTGGGCCAGCGGCGGCGTCTACAGCGACTTCTACATCCACCAGATCGACGAGGCCTCGATGATCAAGGGCGCCTGGCCGGTCTCGGCCCACGCCGTCGGCGGCCGGCACTACCGGGGCAACTGCGTCGACCAGAACCTGGACTCCTACGCCATCGAGTACACCTTCCCCGACGGGACGAAGTACTTCTACTACGGCCGGCAGATGCCCAAGTGCCACAGCGAGTTCGCCACCTACGCCCACGGCACGAAGGGCGCGTGCATCATCTCCACGAGCGCGCACACCCCCGGCAAGGTCCGCACTTTCAAGGGCCACCATTTCACGAAAGAGGAGCAGCTCTGGGCCTTCCCGCAGCCCGAGCAGAACCCGTACCAGCTGGAGTGGGACGACCTGATCGACGCCATCCGCAATGACAAGCCCTACAACGAGGCGGAGCGCGGCGCCATCGGCAGCCTGGTCACCTCCATGGGCCGGATGGCGGCTCACCTCGGCCGCATCGTCACCTACGACGAGATCCTGAACTGCAAGCACGAGTTTGCGCCCGACGTCGACAAGCTGACGGAGAATTCCCCTCCGCCCGTGCCGCCGGACAAGGACGGCCAGTACCCCGTCCCGATGCCGGGGCAGAAGGACACGGAGTACTGACCGGCCCCCGCGGAACGGGCCGGGTCGTCGACGGGGGCGGACCGGGGTCCGCCCCCTTTCGATTTATCCGGGCGGCCCGGGGTGGTAGGATCCCGTACGGCCGGAACGCCGCCCTCCCGCCGCGATCCGGCGTCCCGCCGGGGGGCCGCGTGAAACGCGCGGGGCCCTGCTGACATTCGTCCCGGGAGCGGCAGGAGCCACGCATGTTCGACGCGGAGACGGACCGGCGGGTCCAGGCGGTGCGGGACGGGGACCGCGAGGCCTTCCGGGGGATCGTCGCCCGCCACGAGGCCTCCGTCCGCGTCGTCCTCGCCGCCATGCTGCCCGACGCGGACCTCGTCGAGGATGCCGCCCAGGAGGTCTTCGTCACCGCCTACCTCAAGCTGGGCGACTACACGGTCGGGACGGACTTCGCGAGCTGGATCAAGGCGATCGCGCGCAACGTCGCCCTCAACGAGCGGCGTCGCCGCCGCCACGGGCAGGAGACCGTCCGCCGCTACCGCGAGCAGATCGAGGACCTCCTGCAGCCGGACTGGGACGCGGCGCTCGGCCGCGCGGACGCGGAGGTCCTCGCCGGCCTCCGCGCCTGTCTCGAGGCCCTCCCGCCCCGCTCCCGCCAGCTGGTCCGGGCGCGCTATTACGAGGAGAGCTCCAGCCGCGCGATCGCCTCCGCGCAGGGCCAGTCCGAGCCCTGGGTCCGTGTCTCGCTCTTCCGGCTGCGGCAGGTCCTTGCCGACTGCCTCGCGAAAAAGGGATGGGCCCCGAATGGATGACGCCTCGCTGGAATCGCTCCTGGCCGCCTGGGTGGACGGCACGCTGGACGTGGCCGGCGAGCGCGACCTGCTGGATCGGCTCCGGCAGGCGCCGCCGACGGCCCGGTCGGCCGCGGCGCGGAACGCGCTCGTCGACCGGCTCGTCCGCCTCGACGCGAAGGGGCCTCTCGATGCCGACGCCGTCCTGCGGGCGCTGCCCGCGCGCGCCGGCGCCCGGCTGGCGAGCCGGGTGATGCGGCGGATCGACGAGACGACGGGGGCGCTGCCCGCCCGCCTCCGCCGCAGGGTCCCGTCGCGCGACGCCCGCGCGCTCCGCGGGCTGCGGCTCGCCGCCGCCGCGATGCTGGTGGCGGCCACCGTCGCCGCCTGGCTGTTCGTCCGGACCCCCCGTTCCCGGCTGCCGTATGCGCTCCACGCGGGCGGGGCGCTCGTCGGCCGGGGGGATGTCGTCTACGCCGCGGACGGCCCCGTCCGCGTCGATCTCGGCGGCGATTGCCGGATCCGGCTGGAGCCCACCTCGGCCCTGCGGATCGAGGGGCGCGCGCGGGCCGAGCAGGTGTACCTGGAGCGCGGCCGCCTCGGCTGCGAGGTCGAGCCGGGTCACGGCACGTTCGACGTCCGCACGGAGGTCGGCACCGTTTCCGTGCGCGGGACGGCGTTCGACCTGGCCCTCGAGGAGATCGATCCCGGTCGCCGGGGTGCCGGTCGGCGCCTGGTCGTCGAGGTCACCGACGGCGCCGTGCACCTGGAGGGGCCGGGCGGAGGCCGGACGGTGCGGGCCGGCGAGACGGCGGTCGTCGACCCGGCCGTTGCCGCAGGCCCGTACGCCCCCGACGAGGAAGGCTTCGTCCGGCACTGGCTCCTGCTCGAGCCGATCCCGATCGAGCCGTGGACCCCCGACCAGACGGCGGACGCGATGGGTCCCCTGCTCGACCGGGCGCGCCTGCCGGGCGCGGCGACGCCCCGCGCGGGCGACCGGGTCGACGCCGGCGGCCGCTCCCTCGCCTGGCGCCCGCATGCCCTCGACGGCTGGTGGGCCGTCGACCTGGAGTCCTTTGCCCAGTCGGTCCACGGCCCCGAGGACGGCGTCGTCTTTCACGGCGCGACCTATCTCGTCTGCGACCGGGACCTCCCCGGGCTCCGCCTGGCCATCGGCTCCGACGACAGCTCCGCGTGGTCCCTGAACGGTCGCGAGATCCTCCGGCTCTACTCCGACCGGTACGTGGAGAAGGATATGCGGTCGGGGCCCGTCACCCTCCGGAAGGGCGCGAACGTCCTCGGGTTCACGCTCTACAACCGGGACGGCCCGACGGCGGCCTGCGCCCGGTTCGTCGACAGTGCAGGGGAGCCGGTCCGGGGCTACACGGTGACCCTCACGCCTCCCGCGGGCGTCCGCTAGCCGGTGCGCGTCGTGCGGATGCGTTCCCGCGTGCCCGGTTCCCGGGAGCCCCTTTTCGGGTTATAATCCGGCGCGGTTGTCCTGCGTCCTGGGCCGGAGGGCAGGGCGTGGAGTTCACCGACGCCGACATCCGCGCGTTCATCGTGGCGCAGCGCGAGGAGCTCGTGCGGCACCGCGAGTACCTCCGCAGCGTGCTCGGCGTCCACGGCTCCGAGCTCGAAACCGCCTGCGACTGGGTCAGCCGGTACGCCGCCGAGTACCGGCAGGTCGGAGGGGCCCTGCTCGTCGCCATCGGTCCCCACCTCCGTCGGCCGGAGCTCTTCGCCGCCGGCATGGCCGAGATCATGCGGCACAAGTACTTCGAATCCCTGTGCGCCGGCCGCGATGTCGGCCTGCGGGCGGCCGGCGAGGACTGGATGGCCCGGTTTTTCCCGGCCTGGTTCGTCGACGCGGGCGGCATGCCTCCGGCGTCCGGCCAGGCGGGCTGATCACGGGGAGGGCCGGGGCCTCCCGAAAGGAAGGGGCCGTTCCTGGGTTGAGCCGGACAGATGACGGAGGGCCCGATGGGAATGCCGAGGGACTTGCTGGATGCCGGCGTGAAAGTCGTGGCGGGTCTTTTCCCGCGCGGACCCGAGCCGGTTCATGACGACCCGCGAGAGCCGGACGATGCGGCGGCGAGCGCTCCCGGTTCGGGGATGGCTTCACGGTCGGAGGCGGACGCCGAGAAGGACCGGTGCCTGGACTGCAATGGCACGGGCGCATCCAGCTCGGCGGACGGCTACGCGGCACAGTGCGACCGGTGCGGTGGCACCGGGCGTTGCTAGCCGTGGCGCGAAATGCCATGCGTGGGTTGGCCTTGGCCTTGAGCGGATGTCGTTCCCGGAGACGCAGCCCCATGGACGCCACCACGACGATCCAG
>CAYUME010000488.1:0-4457 GCA_964445475.1 uncultured Planctomycetia bacterium | reverse complement strand
TTCTCCGCCGAGTGGTGGTCCTGCACCGATCCGTGGGGGACGAACTCCATCGAATAGAAGTAGGTCCCTTCCGCCCCCTTCGCGTCGTAGACCTGGACGATGTTCGGATGGTTCAGCTGCGCCGCGGCGCGCGCCTCGCGGAGGAACAGGTCCACGAAGGTCTTGTCTTTCGTGTGCTCGTTGCTGATCACCTTGACGGCCACGATCCGCTTGAGCGACAGCTGTTCCGCCTTGTAGACGGTGCCCATCCCGCCCCGGCCGACGCGCTCCAGGACCTTGTAGCCGCTGATCACCGTGCCGACCAGCGCGTCCAGCTCCTCCGCGTCCTCGTCCGATACGTAGGTCAGGAGCGTCTCGCCGACCTGCACCCGGTCGCCCGGCTTGAGACGCGCCTCGTGGATGCGCTCGCCGTTGACATAAGTGCCGTTCATGCTCTTCAAGTCGAAGAGCCAGACGCCGTCCTCTTTGTGCTCGAGGCGGAAGTGGAGGCGGGAGGCCATCATGTCGCCGAGCCGGAGGCCGGCCGACGCGTCGCGGCCGATCACGATCGTCCCGCGCGGCGAGACCTCGATCGACTTGCCCTTGTCGATCCCTTTTTCGACGACGAGTCGTGGCATACGGGCCGGTTCCCGGTCCTGGATCCGCGCAGACCGAAGCCGGAGCATCCCGGCTCGGCCCGGAGGTCGCTTTGCGCCTAACGGCTACATATATTATGCCGCTGGACGTCGTTACGTGTCATGTATTGCTTGGAGGAACGAACAGGGATGTTCCGATCCGGAGATGGGTTGCCCCCTCTTCAACGGCCACGACATAGTCCTGGCTCATTCCCATCGACAGCCCCGCCAATCCCGAGGCTCCGGACACGGATCCGGACAGGGCCTCCCGCAGTTCGCGCAGCGCACGGAAGATAGGCCGCGAGGTCTCGGGATCCCCGCTGAGCGGCGCCAGGGTCATCAACCCGACCGGCTCCAACGCGGTGCAGGCGAGCACCCGTCTCAGAAGCGGTTCCGCGTCCCCCGGCGTCACGCCGCTCTTGCTGGCTTCCCCGCTGACGTTGACCTGAAGGAAGCAGCGCAGGCGCCTGTTTCCCCTTTCCGCTTCGGCCTGCAGGACGTCGGCCAGGGCCGGCCGGTCGAGCGAATGAACGAAGTCGAAGAGGGAGAGGGCCTTGCGCGCCTTGTTCGTCTGGAGATGACCGATGAGATGCCACGTCAGGCCCGGACCCGCATGCGTAGCCTTGTCCAGCGCTTCGGCGACCCGGTTCTCACCGACGTCCGGGAGTCCCGCAGCACGGGCGGCCTCGACGACCTCCGCCGGGTGTCCCTTGGTCACCGCGATCACGCGGACGGACCCGGGCGGACGACCGGCGCGGCAGCATGCGTTTGCGATGTCCTCCTGGACCCGCCTGGCATTGCGGACCACGATATCCCGCATGTCGGTCATCACGGCTCGAAAAATTCTAGCAGAGGGGGGGGCATCGGGCAATAGCGAAAATGGGTGTCATGCATACGCCAGCAGTCCCTCCACGTGCGCGGCCACGCAGCGGGGGAGGCCGTCGAGGCAGTATCCGCCCTCCAGGGTGGAGAGGATGGGGATGGAGGCGGCGCGCGCGAAGGCGACGACCCGGCGCGTGAGGTCGAGGAAGTCCTCCGGCTCGAGGCCGAGCCCCCCGACGGGATCGCGTGCGTAGGCGTCGAAGCCGGCCGAGATGAGGATCGCGGAGGGGCGAAAGGCCGCGGCGGGTCCGTCGAGGACGTCCTGGAGACGGCGGCGGAACGTCTCCGGCGACGTGCCGGGGGGCAGGGGGATGTTGAGGGTGGTCCCTCGCCCCGCCCCCCGACCCCGATCCTCGGCGGCGCCCGATCCGGGGTAGAAAGGCGCACGGTGAAGGGAGCAGAACAGAACGGAGCCGTCGTCGTAGAAGGCGTCCTGGGTGCCGTTGCCGTGGTGGACGTCCCAGTCCAGGATGAAGGGACGCTCGCAGCCGCAGGCGGCCTGGAGGTGGCGGGCGGCCACGGCGACATTGTTGAAGAGGCAGAAGCCCATGGCGGCGTAGGCGAGGGCATGGTGGCCGGGAGGGCGGACGAGGCAGAAGGCGGTGCGGTCCCGGCCCGCGGCGAGGGCCTCGGCGGCCGCGCAGCACCCGCCCGCGGCGCGCACGGCCGCCGCGAAGGAGCGCGGACTGACGACCGTGTCGGGGTCCGGCGCGCCTCCGCCCTGCGAAGCGATGAGGCGGATCTCCTCGATGTACATCGGGTCGTGGATGCGGGCCAGCTCCTCCGGCGAGGCATCCCGGGCGGGGAGCGGCGTCATGCGGCTCCAGAGGCCCACGGTTTCGAGGTGTCGCCGCGTCGACGCGAGGCGTTCCGCCCCCTCGGGGTGGTCGCCCGTGTCGTGCTCGAGATAGAGGTCGTCATAGACGAGCAGCGTCATTAGCATTTCTCGATAACACCGGCCCGGCAGGCTGTCAAGAGGCATCGGGGAGGCGCCGTTTCGAGGGGGAGCGGGCGCGTGAGTGGCGGGGGATCCCCGCTTGGAGTGGTGGCCCGGTCTCCCCCGTTGGCCCATCAAACATGAGCCCGCTGTGACCCGCGTATGCGTCGGGCGTCTCCCGGTCCCGATTTCTTTTGCAGGTCTTTGTCGGACGGCTATAATCGAACGAGGGATCCGTACATCCTGTCGGGGCGCGAGACATGGCGGAAAAAATCGTCACCTGCAACGAGTGCCAGGGCATGTTCGACGTGGGGCACATCCCGCCGGGACGGGACATCAAGTGTCCGCAGTGCGGCAATGCCATGGTGACCCCCGGGGGCGAGCCACAGGCCTCGACCGGGAGCGGGATGCGGCCTCGCACCGTAGCCGTCGGGTCCTCCCCGCGCGTGGCCACCGCGTCGGGGACGTCGCCCGGGTCCCGGGTCGGTCCGGCCCTGAAACGATCCACGCCGCTCATGCGGCGCGTCAACAAGTCGCGCCCGGGACACCGCGGAGGCCCGGAGTCGATCAGCGGCAGCCGCCATACGGTCGCGGTCAAGAAGGGCCCGAATCTGGCGCTGATCTTCAGCCTCGTCGGCGTGGTGGTGGTGGTGGTGGTCCTGCTCTTCGTGATGAACAAGGAGAAGCCCCGGACGACGCCCGTGGCACGCAAGACGGGCGACGGCGAGGTGGCGGCGCCAGCCGGCGGGTCGGGCACGGCGACGAAGGCTCCGGCCCCGGAGGCCGGGGCCGCCCCGCGCCCCGTCAGCGTCGCCGGGGCCCCCGCGGCGCCGGATACCGGGGCCCCCGCGGCACCGCCCAAGATGCTCGCGGCCTTCAAGGAAGGGTCCGACGGCGGGACCGTGGACGTGAACTGGTCGGTCGACGCCGCCCTCGTGGCGGAGGTCGAGAAGAAGCTCGCCGACTCCTACGCGAAGGATCCCAAGAACGGCGATCCGGACATCCGGAAGGAACTGGTCACCCAAAGTGACAAGTACTTCCCGATCGTCGCGGACCGGCTCCGCTCCGACAAGGAGCCGGTCGCCAAGGAAGCGGCCGCCATCGCCAACCAGCTTATGAAGAAGCACGACATCAAGATCGGGCAAGGCGAGTTTGTGCCGGACCTGGCCCTCTGCAACGACCCCGAAAAGCGGGCGATCTTCTTCCGTGAAATGCGGCAGGCCTGGGACATGGTCCAGGACCGGATCCGGAAGGACGTCGCCGGCGGCGACACGCCGGCGGACGGCGGGGCGGTCATGGGCTCCTCCAGCGCCGTCGACGCCCTCCGCCGGGGCGGGATCGACCGCGAAGAGATGATGGCCAAGATGAAGAAGAACGCCGGGTTTTACGTCCGGGACCTGATCCGCTACCTCGAAACGGAAGACATCCTCGCGGGACGCGCGGTCGCCAACGCGCTGAACGAGCTGACGGGCGCGAATATCGACGTCCCCCGCGCGGCCGACTACAAGGGGGACGAGATGAAGAAGAAGTGGGACGAATGGCTGGCGAACAACCTCGACAAGCTGAAGTAGGCTCGGGCTGACGCGCGACCTTCACGCCGCCGGGGAAACCCGGCGGCGTTTTTCTTTGCAGCCAGTCGTACGTCCTTCTTGCCCCATTCATGACACGCTGAAGCGGGCTCGTGCTGACGGGCGATCGTATGCGCCCTCGGGCTCGACCCGACGCGTGCGGGGCGGGGGCGCTTGCCCCGCAAATCACCGGCGGGGTCTCGGTTGTTGCTGTTGCTGCTGCTGCCGGGCGCGGGCCCGCTGGTACTGCTGCAGGAGCACGCCCGCCGTCTCGTCGGACGGGTCGAGGCGGATGACGAGCTCGGCGTAGACCACCGCGCGAGCCAGCTCGACGTTGGCCGCCTCCATGTCCTTCTTCGCGAGATAGGCCTCCGCCATCCGCCGGTGCAGGTTCATGAGCTGGCGGAGCGACTCGAGATGCGAGGGGAAGGCCTGGATCGCCTCCTCCCACTGCCG
>CAYUME010000487.1:0-4469 GCA_964445475.1 uncultured Planctomycetia bacterium | reverse complement strand
CGTCTCCAGCGACGCCAGCCGCTCCCGCGCGGCGGCGGCGACTTGTTCCGTTTTCAGCTCCTTGTCGATGAGCCGGTCGGACGTTTCCCGGCCGAACTGGGGCGCCTCGGTCAGCCACCGGTGCAGGTAGGCGCCGAGCGGGCCGGCCTGCGGGGTGCCGAGGAGCCGGGACGCGGCCCGTGCGCAGGTCTCCGCGAGCGGCAGGTCGCGCGTGCGCGCCCACGTCTGCTCGGAGAGGCTCCTGAAGTAGAGGTCGAGCGGCCGCGTCGTCCAGTGGATGATGCCGAAGCCGGAGGCGCCGCAGGCCTCCAACTCCGAGGCGAAGGCGGGGAAGGGGGTGTAGGGGCGCCCGATGTAGGTGCTGTCGTCGTGGTGCGCCCAGACGATGGGGATCACGGGGCGGCGGGCGCTGACGGCCTTGTGGATGTCCCGGACCGCGGGGCGGCCGAACTGGATGGCGTAGTCCAGGCCGAGGAAGGCCGTTTCGCGCGGCATGAAGGCGTCCGCCGCGGCCATGTGGCCGAAGTGCCAGGTCCCGATGTCCAGCTTGACCCGCGCGCGGCCGGCCCCGTCCAGGATCCGGCGGAAGGCCCGGACGATCCGGGAGATCGCGAGTATGCTCGGCGCGTTCTTGTCGGCGGCGAGACCCGGCGTCTCCCGGACCGCCCGGTCAAGCTCGGCGCGCCAGGCGTCCGGCAGGTCCTTCTCCGTCAGGGCGCGCCACGGCGTGCCGCCCGTCCGGAACCAGACGACGAGGCGGTCGATCTGGGGGTAGTCGGCGAAGAGCGTCCCGAGCTGGGCCGTGTAGTAGGCGACGCCCTCCGGCGCGTCGGGATCGGGGAGGCGGCCGCCCTTGAACCGGGCGCCGGCGGGTAGCGTCCCGATGACGTTCGCGGGGTTGGCGGAGTCGGTGTCCACGTCGAGCGCGAAGACCACGTCCATGCCCCAGGCCTTGGCGGTCGCGAAGACCCGCCGCATCAGGTCCTTGGCGGCGTCGACGCGCCGGTCGTCCGGCACGAGGGCCGCCGCGCAGCCGAAGACGGGGCCGTCGAAGGCGTCGCCGCCGACGAGGCGTCGGACGTCGTTCACGTGCTGCGTCCCCCAGTCCCGCCCCTTCGCTGACGTCGTCAGCCAGCCCACCGGCTTGGTCTGCCCGTTGTGGGTGAAGCAGACCATCGGGTTGTTGCCGTAGGCGTGCACCATGACCGCGGAATAGCGCATGCGGGCGGCCTGGCGGATCCAGGACTCCCATTCGGGGAGGTCCCACGTCGAGCAGCTGCTGAGGAAGTTGTGCCAGTTGAAGACGATGCGGTCGGGGACGACCGGCGCGTCGCGGAGGTCGAGCCCCGCCGGATCGAAGGCGGCGTTGCCGCGGTCCGGGATCCGGTTGAAGGCGAGGTAGAAGCCGCAGCCCCGCTCCTCGAGGAGACCGTAGACGGCGTGGAGCGTCGCGCGCGGGTCCGCTCCGGCGATCAGGACGCGCGTCGGGCCGCGGCGCGGGCGCACGGCGCGGACGACGTAGCTCCCGGGCGCCTTCGCATCGCCGTCCTGCAGCATGGCGGCGAAGGACGGCTGGGAGGCGCGCGTGCCGAGCAGGATGGCGGGGCCACCGGCCGGGGGCGCGTCCTGGATGGGGAAGGCCTGCTTGGGGTGCATCCGCGAGAGGAAGGCGGAGAGCTCGCCGGCGGCGGTCCGCTCCACGGGGCCGGCCGTCGGGCCGAGGACGACCGGGAGGGCTGGCGGGGCTGCCTCTCCCCGAGCCGCTGGGGGGTCGGCGGTCCCGGCGATCGCGGCGAGCAGCGCGGCGGCGAGCGGGGACTTCATGGTCAGGCTCCTAGGAGGTGCCCGGTCTCCCCGCGTCCAGGGTCATCGGCTCCAGCCGGGGCAGCAGCCGGTGGAGGACCCCGAGGGCGACGAGGTAGGCGAAGGACGCGATCGCGAACGGGACCAGGTAGCTGCCGGTCGTCTGCAGGAGGAATCCCGTCAGCTGCGCGATGAACATCCCGCCGATCGATCCCGCCGTCCCGCCGATCCCGACGACGGAGCTGACGGCCTGGCGGGGGACGGTGTCGGAGACGATCGTGTAGAGGTTGGCGGCGAAGCCCTGGTGGGCGGAGGCCGCCAGGCCGATCACCGCCGTCGCCAGCCAGAGGTTGCTGATCCAGGGCGCGGCGAGGACGGGGACGACGCAGAGCGCGCAGGCGAGCATCGCCGTCTTGCGCGCCGCGTTCGCGCTCCAGCCCCGCTTCAGCAGCCGAGACGAGAGCCAGCCGCCCGCGACGCTCCCGACATCGGTCATCAGGTAGATGGCGACGAGCGGGGGGCCGAGCGAGAGCAGGTCCAGCCCGTGCCGCTTGTTCAGGAAGTCGGGGATCCAGTAGAGGTAGAACCACCAGACGGGGGCGATCAGGAACATCGCGGACGTGAAGGCCCACGTCTGGCGGTGCCGGAGGAGCGCGAGCCACGGGACGCGCGCGGGCGGGTCCGGCGGGTCGCTCCGGATGTGCGCGAGCTCCGCCGGCGTCACGCGGGGGTGGCGGTCCGGCGGCCGGTAGAGGATCCCCCACGCCAGGAGCCAGAGGAAGCCGAGCGCGCCGGTCGCGAGGAAGGCCGCCGGCCAGCCGTACCGGACGGCGATCCAGGGGACGGCGAGCGGGGTGACCAGCGCGCCGACGTTGCTGCCGGCGTTGAAGATCCCGGTGGCCAGCGCCCGCTCCCGCTTCGGGAACCATTCCCCCACCGCCTTGACCGCGCCGGGAAAGTTCCCCCCCTCGGCCAGGCCGAGGGCGAAGCGGGCCGCGCCGAAGCCGAAAACCGACCGGGCCGCCGCATGCGCCATCGCCGCCAGGCTCCAGAAGACGACGGCCAGCGAGAAGCCGAGGCGCACGCCGATCCGGTCCATCAGCCGCCCCATCCCGAGGTAGCCCGCCGCGTAGGCGATCTGGAAGGCGGTGATGATGTTCCCGTAGTCGATCTCGCTCCAGCCGAGCTGCTCCGACAGCATCGGCTTGAGGACGCCGATGACCTGGCGGTCGATGTAGTTGATCGTGGTGGCGAGGAAGAGGAGGGCGCAGACCGCCCAGCGGACGCGGGACCGGCGGCCAGGGGGCGGGGCCGGATCGGGCTGTTCCGGTGCGGGGATCATGGGGTCTTCCCGTCCTTATCGTTGATCCACGGCATCCGCCGCCACGCCGTCCCCGCGCTCCACCGCCGCCTTCACGCCGCTCCAGTCGTTGCCCCAGAGCCGGATGCGTCCCGATCCCGCGCCCTCGAGCCGCAGGAAGGGGACCTCCGGCGCAAACGGCCGGCAGCCGTGCACCAGCGCGTCCGTCACGTTCCGGAACCGGACGACCGACGACGCCCCGAGAGCGGCCGCCGCCTTCACGTCCATCAGCTCGACGTCCCGCGCGTCGTCGATGACAAGCGCCGGCCGCGCGTCGTCCTTCTCGAAGGCGAGGTCGACGTGGTGGAACCGGACGTTCCGGGCGTGGCGGACGTAGAAGCCGTAGGCGGGCAGCGGGCCGAACATGGCGTACTCGGGGTACTTCGCCTCCTGTTCAGGCACCTCCCGCGCCGCGGCCTCCGGGGTGCCGCCGCCGGCGAAGCGGATGCGGACGTTCTCGAGGGTCAGGTTCTCGACCGGGTGGCCCGGGAGGCCCGCGATCGCGCAGCCGGTCCTGTCGACGCCCGTCGCCTGGACGTCGCGGATCACGACGTCGGAGAGCGCGGCGACCGGTACGGGGGGAAGGCTCACCCCCGGGGGCATCGACCACGTCCCTTTCGAGCCGCCGGGACCCTGTGATAGGTAGGGACGCGCCCGGTTGCCGAGACGGACGAAGATCCCGCCGCGGGCGTCCCGCATCGTGACGCCGGAGACGCTCACGCGCGCCAGGGGCCCGCCGTCGACCGTTTCCAGCGCGATGCCGGCGAGGCGCGTGTCGTGGATCGTGCAGCTGCTCAGCACGATGTCCCGGAAGCCGCCGGTCGACTCGGTCCCCAGCTTGAAGGCGTTGCAGAGGCTGCTCAGGACGCAGCCGGTGACGGTGACGTCCTCGCACGGGCGCGGCGCGGTGCTCTTCAGCACGATCGCGTCGTCCCCGGAGGTGATCGAGCAGCCGGCGATCCGGACGCGCGAACAGCTGTCGACGTCGATGCCGTCGTTGTTCGCGTTGACGAGGCTGTGGACGGTGAGGCCGTCGAGGAGGACGTCCTCGCAGCCGAGGTAGTGCTGGACCCACATCGGGGAGTTCCGGATCGTCAGGTTGCGGACCGTGATGTTGCGGCACTCGGCAAAACGGATCAGGTAGGGGCGCTCCTTGTAGGGTCTGTCCTTGAAGGCCCGGTCGCCGCCCTGCCCGTCGATCGTGCCGCGGCCGAGGATCGAGAGGCCCTCCTGCTTCTCGGCGTAGATCAGGCTCTTGTCCGTGTAGTTTTCGGTGTAGGAGCGGAGGGCGGGGACGTGCGGGGGG
>CAYUME010000486.1:0-4470 GCA_964445475.1 uncultured Planctomycetia bacterium | reverse complement strand
GGGCGGGAAGGCCGGGGACGCTCGACGCGCGCATGATCCACCTCCGGGGCCGGTGACCGGACAGGAAGAAATGACACGAACCGGGCGGAGATTTCATTAAACGCTGGAAACCCCGCGCCGGCCGGTGTACAGATAACGGGGTCGTCCGGCGACCCGGCACCCTGCAGGACGTCCCATGCTCCGGGTGACACGCCCCGTCCCGCGTCGTCTCGTCCCGGCCGCCGGCGGGCTCCTCGCCCTCCTCGCCGCCGCGCCCCGCCCCGCCGGTGCGGAGGGCGCCGGCCACGAGGTCTCCCTCCCGCGCGCCGCCTCCGAGGCCGACGTCAACCGCTCCCCGGAGGCCCGGGCCGCGATCGAGCGGGCGCTCGCCTGGCTGGCGACGCGCCAGAACCCCGACGGCTCCTTCGGCCGCTGGTTCGACACCGCCAACGTCCCCGTCGCCACCACCAGCCTCTGCGGCCTGGCCTTCCTCGCCGAGGGCAACCTCCCCGGCCGCGGCCCCTACGGCCGCCAGGTCCGGACCGCCGCGGAGTACCTCCTCGAATGCCAGAAGCACTCCGACCAGGGCTACATCGCCGAGCCCGGGTACGGCGGCGGCTCGCGCATGCACGGCAACGGGTTCGCCGTCCTCTTCCTCTCCGAGCTCCTCGGCATGACGCACGACTCGGCGGACGGCCCCGCGGTGCGCGGCCTCCGGGAGTCGCTCGCCCGCGCCGTCCGTGTCATCGAGCGCTACCAGACGCCGGAGGGGGGCTGGAACAACGAGCCGAACACGCTCGCGGAGGAGGGCTCGGTGATGCCGACGCAGGCGCAGGCGCTCCGCGCCGCCCGCAACGCCGGCATCAAGGTGAACCGGCTGACGATCGACGCCGCCGTCCGCTATCTCCGCCACTGCGCCGAGGACGACGGGGGCATCCGCTACAACCTGCAGACGTGGCGCACGACCTACGCCCTCACCGGCGCGGGCGTCGCCTCCCTCTGCTTCCTCGGCGAGTACGACCTCCCCGAGGTCCGCCGCGGCGTCGGGTTCATGACGGGGATCCTCGAGGAGGAGTCGCGCGGCGGCTGGCGCCACCCCCCCCGCCCCCACCCCGCCAGAGAGACGATGATAGCCCCCCCGGCGCGCGACCCCGCCGGCGGCCCCCCCCGGGCGCGCTGGTGGCCCCGCCTCCGCCGCGAGATCCTCGCCCGCCAGGAGACCGACGGCTCCTGGGACGACCCCTACTGCCCCGAGATGGGCACCGCCTTCCACGCCCTCTCCCTCCAGGTCCCCCACCAGGTCCTCCCCATCTTCCAGCGCTAGGGGTTGACACCCGCCCCCCGGCACGGCATCATGCGCCCTTCCATAAGTATTTTTTATCACCCGGGAGCCCCTGCATGAAGCCCCCCCACCGCCGCGTCATCCCCTGCCTCGACACGAAGGACGGCCGGCTCGTCAAGGGCGTGAACTTCGTCAACATCCAGGACCTCGGCGACCCCGCCGAGAACGGCGCCGCCTACAGCGCCGCCGGCGCCGACGAGCTCGTCCTGCTCGACATCACCGCCACGCTCGAGGGGCGCCGGACGCTGCTCGACGCCGTCCGGAAGACCGTCCCGCGCCTGGCCATCCCCCTGACCGTCGGCGGCGGCATCCGCAGCGTCGACGACGCCCGGGCCCTCGTCGACCTCGGCGTGGCGAAGGTCTCCGTCAACAGCGCCGCCGTCGCCCGGCCCGCTCTCGTCGGCGAGCTGGCGAAGGCCTTCGGCGCCGACCGCGTCACCGTCGCCATCGACACCCGCCGGAATCCCGCCTGCCCTTCCGGCTTCGAGGTGATGGTGAAGGGCGGGACGGCGGGGACGGGAAAGGACGCGGTGGCGTGGGCGAAGGAGGCGGAGGCGCTCGGCGCGGGCGCGATCCTGCCGACCAGCATGGATGCGGACGGGACGCAGGCGGGGTACGACCTCCCGATGACGCGCGCGATCGCCGACGCCGTATCGCTGCCCGTCATCGCCTCCGGCGGCGCCGGGACGCTCGAGCACCTCCACGCCGCCATCGCCGAGGGCCACGCCGACGCCGTCCTCGTCGCCTCCATCGCCCACTTCGGCACCTTCACCATCCGCCAGATGAAGGAGTTCCTGGCCGGCAAGGGCCACGCCGTCCGCCTCTAGCCGCCTCCATCCCGGCCGCGCGCGCGCGGCCGTCTCCGTTTTCCCCGTTGCATTCACCGCCTCCGCGTTTACCGGAATAATAAGGCGTGGTCCTGTTCCGCGCCTGTGCCCTTTTGTCGGAGCCCGGTCATGAGCCCCGCCGTCCCCGCCCTCCTCGCCGCCGCCCTCGCCCTCGCCGCCGCCGCCGCCCCCGCGACGGTCTCCGGCGAGCTCAAGGTCTGGCACCGCGTCACCCTTACCTTCCGCGGCCCGGAGACCGCCGAGACGGCCGACCCGAACCCGTTCCGGGACTGCCGCCTGACCGTCACCTTCACCCGGGGCGACCGCCGCGTCGTCGTCCCCGGCTTCTACGCCGCCGACGGGAACGCCGCCGAGACCGGCGCCGACCGAGGCGGCGCCTGGCGGGTCCACTTCATGCCGGACGGGGCGGGCGCGTGGCGCTACGCCGCCTCCTTCCGCACCGGGAAGGACGTCGCCCTCGCCGCCGACCCGGAGGCGGGCGCGCCCGCGGCCTTCGACGGCGCCGCGGGCGGCTTCGACGTCGCCCCCACGGACAAGCAGGGCCGCGACCACCGCGCCCGGGGCCTTCTCCGGCACGACGGCGGCCGATACCTCCGCTTCGCCGGCACCGGCGACCTGTACCTGAAGGGCGGGGCGGACAGCCCGGAGAACTTCCTCGCCTTCGCCGAGTTCGACCAGACCGTCGGGGGGCGCGGCAAGGCCCGCAAGGGCGAGGCCGAGCCCTTCCTGCACCGTTACGAGCCCCACCTCCGCGACTGGCGGCCCGGCGACCCGGCGTGGCGCGGCGGCCGGGGCAAGGGCATCGTCGGCGCCCTCAACTACCTCGCCGGCGCCGGCGTGAACTCGGTCTACTTCCTCACGATGAACGTCGACGGCGACGGGAAGGACGTCTGGCCCTGGACGGCCCCCGACACCCGCGACCGCTTCGACTGCAGCAAGCTCGACCAGTGGGAGGTCGTCTTCTCGCACATGGACCGCGTCGGCCTCCTCCTCCACGTGATCACCACGGAGACGGAGAACGACCAGCTCCTCGACAAGGGCGAGCTCGGCCCGGAGCGGCGGCTCTACTACCGCGAGCTCGTCGCCCGCTTCGCCCACCACCCCGCCCTCGTCTGGAACCTCGGCGAGGAGAACACCAACACGGACGCCCAGCGGAAGGCCTTCTGCGACTTCGTCCGCGCCCTCGACCCGTACGACCACCCCGTCGTCGTCCACACCTTCCCCGGCAAGTACGACGCCGTCTACACGCCCCTCCTCGGCCACCCGACCTTCGAAGGGCCGTCGCTCCAGATGGGGAACATGCGGCAGACGCACGCCGAGACGGTGACGTGGGTCCGGCGCTCCGCCGAGGCCGGCCGCCCGTGGTTCGTCTGCCTCGACGAGATCGGCCCCGCGCAGGACGGCGTGGTGACCGACGCGGAGGACCCCGGCCACGACACGGTCCGCATCCACGCCCTCTGGGGCAACCTGATGGGCGGCGGGACCGGCGCCGAGTGGTACTTCGGCTACAAGCACCCCCACAACGACCTCAACTGCGAGGACTTCCGCTCCCGCGAGGCGATGTGGGCCCAGACCCGCGTCGCCCTCGACTTCTTCCTCCCGCACCTTCCCCTCGCCGAGACCGTCCCCGCCGACGACCACGTCTCCCGCGGCTGGTGCCTCGCCCAACCCGGCGAGGTCTATGCCGTCTACCTCCCCGAGGGCGGCACCGCGGAGGTCGGTCTCGGGACGGGGTCGTACGCCGTGGCCTGGTACGACCCGCGGACGGGCGGGGCGCTCCAGGCGGGATCGGTCCGGAGCGTGAAGGGCCCCGGCGCCGTCGCGATCGGGACGCCCCCCCGCAATGAGGACCGCGACTGGGCGGCGCTGGTGAAGCGCACGGAGGGCTCGGGCGAAGGGGCCGCACCGGTGCGGCGCGAGGCGAAGGCGTCGGCGCCCCCGCCACCCGGCGGGAAGGCCGGCACGGTCGACTCCTTCACCCTCATCGACGCGGACGCCGACGCGCCCGTCCCCGGCTTCGACCCGATCCCCGATGGCGCTCGCCTGCGCCTCGCGACGCTTCCTTCCCGCCGTCTCAACGTCCGCGCCAACGTGACGCCGGAGGTGGGCAGCGTGCGGTTCGAGCTGGAAGGCGGGAGCGAACGCACGGAGAGCACCGCCCCCTTCTCGCTGGCAGGGGATGCGGATGGCGACTACAAGGCGTGGACCCCCGCCCCCGGCGCCCACGCGCTCACGGCCACGCCCTACGCGGGACCGGACGGGCAGGGAAAGGCGGGCCCGGCCAAGACGATCCGGTTCACG
>CAYUME010000485.1:245-4473 GCA_964445475.1 uncultured Planctomycetia bacterium | reverse complement strand
CCTCGGGCTCCTGGAGACGGGCGTCTTCACGGTGGCCGGCGTGACGCTGGGCGAGGTGCTGGACGCCTGGGAGTCCAGCGGGCGGAGGCGCCGGTTCCGGGAGATCCTGCGCGACCAGGACGGCGTCGACCCCGACGACGTCATCCTGCCGCCCGACCGGGCGCGCGAACGGGGCCTGGCGGCGACGGTGGTCTTCCCGGGGGGCAACCTGGCGCCCGAGGGATCGGTGGTCAAGGCCACGGCGATCGATCCGGCGCTCTTCGACGCGGAGGGCCTGTACCGGCGCGAGGGTCCCGCGCGCGTCTTCACGAGCGAGGCGGACGCCGTCGGGGCCGTCAAGGCGGGGAGGATCCGGCCGGGCGACGTGATCGTCCTGGCGGGGTGCGGCCCGATGGGCACGGGCATGGAGGAGACCTACCAGCTGACGTCGGCGCTGAAGCACCTGCCCGTCGGCCGCGAGGTGGCGCTCGTCACGGACGCGCGCTTCAGCGGCGTCTCGACGGGCGCGTGCGTCGGCCATGTCGGGCCGGAGGCGCTCGCCGGCGGCCCGATCGGGAAGGTGCTCGACGGCGACGTCGTGCGGGTGGTCATCGACGCGCGCCGGCTCGAGGGGAGCGTGGATCTGGTGGGGGAGGGCGAGCGCCGTTGCGATCCCGCGGAGGGCGCGGCGATCCTGGCCCGTCGTCCCACGCGCGGCGACGTGCGCCCGCACCCGGACCTTCCCGCGGACACGCGCCTCTGGGCGGCGTTGCAGCAGGTCGGCGGGGGGACGTGGGGCGGATGCGTATACGACGCGGATCGGATCGAGGGACAGACAAGGGAAAAGGCTTGAGGGAGGACGGCGACTTCACGGGGCGTCTCTGCCAGGCGATGGGGCGGCGACGGGCCCCGCTTCCGCGAGCGGATGTCGGGCGGAGGCTACTTCACCTGGAGCACGCAGTCGAACCGCTCCCCGTATCGCGTGCCGTCGAGCGTCACGTCGAACGCCACGATCCTCACCCCGGCCGGCGCTCCCGGAGCGGGGGTGATCTTCAGCCGATGCCGACCGGTCCCGCCTGCCGCGACCTCCCCGTCCAGGACCGCCGGCTCCGCCGAGATCCCCTCCGGGGCGTGGATGGCGATCCGGTGCCCCTGCGCGCGGTCCAGGAAGTTCTTCACCAGGACTTCAACCTCCGCCGTCTCGCCCGGCTTCGCGGTGACCCGGTACGGGTACGCCCGCACCCAGTACGGGTCGTACATATAGTGATAGTCCTCCTCGGCGCTCAGCTCCCGGTAGGACTCCCGCATCGCCCGCGACCACGTCCAGAAGCGGTCGATCATCCCTTCCGGCTTGTCCATCACGTACGAGTGTCCGCCCATGAGCAGGTCGGGCTTGAGCTTCTTCAGGTAGTCCGCGCAGTACATGTATCCTTCCTCGAGCACGGCGTCGTTGTGGGCGACGACCGCCTCGTGGCCGTCCTGTCCCGGGTCGGCGGGATTCCCGAAGAGGTTGTCCCCCGTGAAGACGACGAGACGCCCGTCGATCTCCCCCCGGAGGCTGCACCCGTACTTCGTCTGGCCCGGCAGCCAGTCGACCGTGAGCTTGAATCCCTCCCACTCGAGCGACTCGCCCGGCTCGAAGGCCCGGTCGATCGTCACGGCATCGAGTGCCGGCCCGTAGGACTGGACCATCGCCGAGTAGTCGAACCGTTCCGGATGCTCGAGCGTCTCGACGATGGATTTCAACGTCCAGATCTTCGCGCCCCAGGTTTCGCGGAGGTGCGGCGCGTCGAGGATGTGGTCGCCGTGCATGTGGGTGATGAGGACGGCGTCGATCCCCTTCAGGCCCATCGTCTCCTTCATCTGCCCGAGCACGGCGTCGAGCGTCTTCCGGTCGAGACCGCAGTCGACCGCGAGCGCGCGGCCGCTGTCGGCGAGGATCAGGCCGAAGTTGGCCCACTGGTTCGGGCCGCGGAGCTTGAAGAGGCGCTTCGAGACCTGCGCGAGGCCGGGGATGGCGGTCGGCCGCGAGGCGGTGTCCTGGTCGGCGCCGGCGAAGGTGTTGACGCCGTACCCGCGGAGGTAGAGTCTCTCGAAGCGCTTCAGCTTGTCGACGTACGCGCGGAGCTGGCGGCGCGCGTCGCGGACGGGCGGGCCGTGGGAGGGGAGCAACAGGGCCGGGTCGTGCCCCTCGAGGAGCCCCGCGCCGGCGGCGAGCGGGTAGATCCCCGCGCCGAAGCCGTAGTCCCACTCCGAGTCGGGCCAGTAGTGCATCCGGGCGCCATCGAGCATGACGTCTCCGCTCACGGCGACCCACCGGTCCCCGGCCGGGAGCAGGTAGGACATTCCGCCGGGGCTGTGGCCGGCCGTCTGGAGGCATCGGATCTCGTGCCCGCGCCACGTGAACGTGTCCATGGGCTTGAGCGTCCTGTCGAGGGGGACCGGCTCGACGGGCGGTCGGACGTAGCTGGCCCCGTACACGGTGAACCGGTCGCCGAGGGACGGGCGCATCTTGCGGAACTCGGCCGGCTTGGTGAAGAGGTCGCGCTCGGCCTCGGGCGCGGCGGTTTTGGCGCCGAGCCCCTTCAGCCGCGCCGCACCCTGCAGCTGCTCGCGGTGGTGGTGGGTGAAGAGGACCCACGCGACGGTCTTCACGCCGATCTCGCCGAGCCGGTCGAGGACGGACCCGTCGCCGAGGTCGAAGAGGATCGCCGCGTCGCCGTCGCGCAGGACGTAGACGTTGCACGTGTCGGTCCAGACGAAGAGGTCGGGCAGGAGGTCGGGCGCGGGCTGCAGGAGGGAGCGGGTGACGGCCGCGGGCGGGTGGCCCGTCCCGGGCGGATCGGCCGACACGCAACTCGTCGCCGTCGCCAATAGGAAAAGGAAGCCCGCGCGGTGGACCCGATTCATGGTGTGACTCCGAAAGGGGCTCCGACACGCTCCCGTTCCCGGGCGGGTACGGGAAGGAAAAGGAGGGCCTGGGGCCTCGTTTCAGGTCCCGCGCTCGTTTGCTCCAGGGGGAGCACAAACAACGCCATGGCGAGGCGACGTTTCGTCATTTGTTGGCGTGGTTCAGCTCGAGGTCCAGTCTTCCGATCGCACGCAGGCCGTCCCGGTCCTTCGTCTTCCCCTCGACCGTCACCGCGCCCTCGTACGACGTCCCGATCAGGACCCGTGCCCGGGCGCTGTCCATGAACCGGAGGTTTCCCTGCACGTGGAGGGCGTGAACGACAGCCCCTTGGGGGAGGTCCTTGCAGAGCACCCCCTTCTTGTCGGGGTGCTTCTGGTACATGCCGTAGACGTAGACGCCGTCGAGGTGGAGAAGGGAGGGGCCCGACGCCGTGACCTGGACGTCCACGCCGTTGTCCATCGCGCCGGCGTCATGGCTGCCGATGTTGACCTGCTCGAGCGTCACGTCTTTCGCGTCGCGCACGTCGACGAGCACGCCGCCCTCCGGGCCCTTCCAGACCAGGCACGTCCGGAAGCCGGTCCCGCCGAAGGCGTAGTCCGCTCCCGTGACCGAAAGAAGGGTGGAGATGACGTTCGTGCCGGGAGGCAGGTAGACCGTCGCTCCGTCGCGCACGGTGTCGAGCGCGGCCTGAAGGGCGGAGGTGTCGTCGGCGATCCCGTCACCCGCGGCGGCCGGCTTCACGTCTTTCGCCACGCTGACCCAGTCGGAACGCTGTTCCCAGGGGAGCTCCGGGATGTCGGGAAGCGCGGCGGGGGCGTCGGCAGGCGGCAGGGCGGGCAAGCCTGCGGCCAGCAGGATGAAGCAGGTCCGTGAGGATCGGGGCATAGGGCTCGTTCCCGAGTCGGGGCCGGACTCCTTATCGTTTACGTGAACCCGTCGAATCGCGCAAGACGTATGAGGCGGATTCAGGGCCCATGGCGCACCCCGGCTGTCGGCGTCTGCTCCGGATGCGGGCACATCCGGCGGATCGGGCACGCCCCGCACCGCGGCCGGATCGCCCGGCACGTCTCCCGGCCGAACCGGAGGAGCTGGAGGTGAAGCGCGATCCCGCGACCCGGGGGGACGAGCGGGCGCAGGATCCGGAAGGCGCGGTCGGGGGCGGCCTGCTCCGGGACGATCCGCAGACGGCGCAGGATCCGCACGAGGTGCGTGTCCACCGCGCAGAGGTCCGCGCCGAAGCCGAACATCAGCGTGATCGCGGCGGTCTTGATGCAGGAGCGACCCGCGGGCGACACGCTGCCGGTCCCGTGTGCGGTGGCGCACATGATGAGCGGCGCG
>CAYUME010000485.1:0-235 GCA_964445475.1 uncultured Planctomycetia bacterium | reverse complement strand
GATCGCGGCGGTCTTGATGCCGACGCCCGGGATGGCGGTGAGCTCGGCGAGGAGGGCCCCGACGCTCGGCGCGTGAGCGGGCGGCTCCCGCCGAGCCCGGCGCGTCGCTTTTCGCGAGGCTCGCGCTCCCGTCAGGATGAATCCTCCCCGTGTCGCTTTCAGGTGACGCAGGAACGCCTGGATCGCGCGAGCCTTCCGGGCGGACAGGCCGCTCGACCGGATGGCCGCCTCCACG
>CAYUME010000484.1:0-4482 GCA_964445475.1 uncultured Planctomycetia bacterium | reverse complement strand
GCCCGTCATGCGGGTTTTCGGCCTGTTTCGGGGAACGAGCGGCGTTGTGAGGCGTGTCAACCGGGGCCTTTGCAGGGAGACCGCCATGAAGCCACCAGCCCGCTTTGCGCTCCTGGCCGGCGTCGCGTGGGTGTCTCTGTCCGCATTTCTTCCCTTCCGCGCCTTGGCCGAGGCGGCGGATCCCGCCGCGGCCGACCCGTCGTCGGATCCCTCGGATCGTCTCTGGCCGATGCGCCTGAAGTCCGGTGCGGACCGGTACGCCGTCTACGCGCCGGTGTGGGAATCGTGGACGGAGGACTTCCTTTCGGGCCGCGCCGCGGCGTCCCTGACGACGCTCGACGCCTCCGAGCCGGTCTTCGGGGCGGTCCGCCTCGAGTGCCGCGTGGCCGTCGATCGTGTCGCGCGCACCGTGCGGATCCTCGAGGCCCGCGTTTCAGCCGCCCGTTTCCCCGGGATCGAGGGGGCCCCGGACCGGGCCCTCTCCGAGGCCATCAGCCGCGAGATCGAGGAGCGCCCGGTCGTCTTTTCCCTGGACCGGCTGCAGGAGCGGTTGGAGGCGGCGAAGCGGGAGGCGGTCGCCGCGGCCGACCTGCGTCACGTCCCCCCCCGGATCGTTTTCCGGGACCACCCGGCGGTCAAGGTGCAGTATGACGGGACGCCCTTGCTGGGCGAGGTCGATGGCGCCCCCCTGATGCGCGCAGTCAACACGCCCTTCCTCGTCGTTCTCGACCCGACGACGAAGACCTACTACCTGCGCGGGGCAGGCCGGTGGTTCAGCGCGCCGGACGCGCTCGGGCCGTTCCAGGATGCGGGGGACGTTCCTGGCGGCGTCTCGGCGATCGCGGCAACGGAGGATGTGTCCGACTCGCGCTCGGACGTCTCCGCGGTGCAGGCCGCCGACGTCGAGATCGTCACGGCGACCGAGCCGACCGAGTTGATCTGGACCGACGGGCCTCCGCGCCTCGCCCCGGTGGCGGGAACGGATCTCCTGTCGTACGCGAACACCGAATCGGACGTCTTTCTCCGGATTCCGACGCAGGACTACTACGTGCTGGTCTCGGGGCGGTGGTACACGGCCCCCGGCAAGGACGGTCCTTGGACGCACGTCCCCCCGGACCGCCTTCCCGGCGACTTTGCGCGGATCCCGCCGGGGAGCGACAAGGGGCATGTCCTGGCGCACGTGGCCGGGACCCTTCCGGCACGCGAGGCCCTGCTCGACAACGACGTGCCGCAGGCGGCCGCCGTCGACCGGGAGTCGGCCCGCCGCCCGGACGTCGCATACGACGGCGAGCCGCGGTTCGAGCCGGTCGAGCGGTTGAGCGTCCGGTGCGCGGTCAACACCGCCTATTCGGTGATGGAGGTCGGGGGCCTCTATTACTGCTGCTACGACGCGGTTTGGTTCACAGGCCGTTCCCCCTTCGGTCCTTGGGATGTCTGCACGGCGGTCCCCGGCGTGATTTACATGCTGCCGCCGTCCTGTCCCCTTTACCCCGTCCGGTATGTCTATGTCTACGAGGTGACTCCGACGGTGGTCTATTGCGGCTACCTGCCGGGCTACCTGGGCTGCTATCCGTACGGCGGGGTCGTTGTGTACGGGACGGGGTACCGGTACCCGAGCTGGTTCCGGACCCACTACTATCCCCGGCCCTGCACGTTCGGCTACGCCGCCCGGTACCACGTCCATCACGGCGGCTGGTCGTTCAGCGTCGGGTGGGGCGGGCCGTGCTGGTTGAGCCTTCGCATCGGATTCGGCGGGTGGGTCTCGCGGGGGGCTTACGGCGTGCACTGCGGCGGCGGCTGGTGGGGCTACGGGGGATACCGGCATCTCGACGTCCGCACCCCCGTCCCCATCCGGACCGGCGTTGTGGTGAACGTCCAGCCCGGGGCGGGCGGCTTCCGCGGATCCGATCGTCCTCCCCGCGACAGCGTGTACGCCCGGAGCGGAGATCCTCATCGTGAGCCCATCGGTGCCCCGCGGGAAGATCGCCGGGGGGATCGAGGTGAGGGGCGGACGGGTTGGGAGGGGCCTGTGGCTCGGGATCGAGAACGGGATTCCACGCCAGGTCTGGGACCGGATCGGCGACCGGGATCGCAGGGCTTCGACCCTTCCCGACGGCCTTCCGGCGTGAGTCGGGATGGCGGGGAGGCTCCGGGAGGATGGAACCGACAGGAACAGAACCCGAGGCCTGGGGAGGGATGGATCCGAGCCGATCGGAATCCGCCGGAGTCTCTGGATCGCGGTGGGAGGAGCCCGGTGGGAGTGATGGATCGGGGCGACAGGGCGCAGACCGGTTCGTGGGATCGCACCGACCGGAATCCGTGGGGGGATCGCGTCGTGACGCCCCCCTCGCGCGGGACGCCGCCGACGATCGATCGCCCGCGGGGCGGGTCCGAAGGGTCGTCCCGGTCGTCCGGCCTGCCCGTGGAGCGTCCGCCGTCCTACCAGCGGGGGCCGGATCGCGGTTTCGGGTCGTCTTACGGTTCGAGCCGTGACAGCGGCGGCGCGCGGGGGTGGGGAATCGGAGGGTCTTCGGTCCCGCCGCCTTCTCCGGCCCCGCCTCCGTCCGTTTCGGAGGGCCGCTCTTCGTCTTCCGAGCCCCGGGTGCGCTCGGGGTCCTCTTCGGGCTCTTCCCGGAGCGGGGGGGCGCGGCGGAAGTGAGGTCGGAAGGTCACCCCGAACGCCCCGCGACCCGCGCTGCGGGGCGTTTTTTATTGAGTGTCGTCGCACGTCCTCATGACCGTGTTGCCGGCGGGCACCTGCCAGAGGATCCCCCGTCGGCCCGTCGCCGCCCGCATCCGCCCGAGGTAGGCGCGGTATCGGTCGAAGTCGGCGTCGTCCCACCAGCGTCGCGATTTCCATTTCTCTTGTTCCCTTTTTCGTGCCCGATATACTCCACCCCGGTATGGCCTGGACCCGATGGTGCGCCCGGTTCGGAATGACCTCGCAGCATCCCCGTGGCAGCCTGTTTGTGATGAGGCCCGGTTTGACTCGCATGAGCGCATTGGCCTGTCTGTCGGCGGCGGCCCTGCTCCTTGTGGCAGCCGGTCCGGGGTGGTCCGCCGAGGCCTGGCCCCGGTTCCGCGGGCCGGGCGGCTCGGGTGTGGCGGCCGGCGGGGACCTCCCGGTCCAGTTCGGTCCCGACCGCAACGTCGTGTGGTCGTGTGATGTCCCCCCGGGCGGCTCCTCGCCCTGCGTCTGGGATGCGAGCCTCTTCCTGACCGCCTTCACCGACGGGAAGCTGGAGACCCTCTGTTTCGACCGGGCCACCGGGTCCGTCCGATGGAGGCGGTCGGTCGAGCCCGGGACGATCGAGCGGGGCTCCCGCCTGGGCACGCCGTGCGACGCGACCCCCTGCACCGACGGCCGGCGCCTCTACGTCTATTTCGCGCCGTTCGGACTCGTCTGCTACGACTTCGACGGCGCGGAGCTGTGGCGGCATCCGCTCCCGACGCCCATCACGCAGCACGGCGCCGCCACGTCCCCGGTGGTGTCCGGTGACCGCGTCGTGCTGGCGTGCGACCAGGACGTCGGATCGTTCCTGCTCGCGGTGAGCGCGGCGGACGGGAAGGAGCTCTGGCGGGCGGAGCGCCCGGGGTACCGGCGCGGCTTCTCCACGCCGCTGCTCTACCCGCCGGAGAATCCGGAGCTCGTCGTGCTGCCCGGCACGCTGCGTCTGGCGGCCTACGCGCTGGCCGACGGCGCCGAGCGGTGGGTCGTGGCGGGGATCCCCAACGAGATGGTCTCCTCGCCCGTCGCCGGGGAGGGGCTGATCTTCGTGGCGGGCTGGACGCACGGGACCGGCGTGATCCGCATGCCGAAGTTCGACGAGATGCTGGAGAAGGGGGACAAGGACGGCGACGGACGGCTGAAACGGTCGGAGATGCCCGAAGGACAGATTGCCAGCAACTTTCTCTACATCGACGCCGACAAGGACGGATTCATCACCCGCGCGGAATGGGACGCGATGGCGTCGATCTTCCAGCGATCGAAGAACGCCGCCCTGGCCGTCCGCCCGGGAGGCCGGGGGGACGTGACGGCGACCCACGTCGCATGGGAGCAGACGCGCGGCCTGCCGTACGTGCCCTCGCCTCTTTGCTACGAGGGGCGTCTCTACCTGGTGAAGAACGGCGGGATGCTGTCCTGCTTCGAGGCGCGCACGGGGAAGGTCCTGTTCCAGGAGGAGCGGCTCGGGGCGCTGGGGGACTACTACGCCTCGCCGGTCGCGGCCGGCGGCAAGGTTTGCGTCGTCAGCCAGCCGGGCATGGCCGTGGTCGTGAAGGCGGGGGACACGCTGGAGGTCCTGGCGCGGAACCGGCTGGGGGAGCCGGTGCTGGCGACGCCGGCCGTCGTCGGCGACACCCTGTACATCCGGACGCTGAAGCGGCTGTACGCGTTCCGTTCGGGCGAGTAGATGATATGTAGAGGCGCTGCGCCGGTCAAGCCGACGTGCGACAAGGTCGGCTGGCCCCAAAGAAGGAGGC
>CAYUME010000483.1:0-4483 GCA_964445475.1 uncultured Planctomycetia bacterium | reverse complement strand
CGCCCCGTGGGCGTCCGTGCGGAGCAGGGACGCGGCGACACCCGCCGCGACCCCGGCCAGGGCCGCCCACGCGGCGGCCCGGCGCCGCCCCGTCCGCGCCCGGTGCAGCCGGCCCAGCATCCGGCGCTCGTACGCCTCCCAGTCGACCTCGAACGGCAGCCCGCGGCCCAGCTCGCGGAGCGCCTCATCCAGCGGGTCGTCCATGATCGTCCAGCCTCCACTCGGGCATCCGTCGCTTTGCGCGGGGCGGGCTACCCCAGCCGCTCGCGCAGGATTCGCCGCCCCTCGTGCAGCCGCCACCGCAGGGTGCCGTCGGGGATCCCCAGGATTCCCGCGGCCTCCTTCGGCGCGCAGCCCTCGATGCAGACCAGCGCCAGCGCCTCGCGGAATTCCAGCGGCAGGTCCGGCAGCGTCTCGCGCACCCGCCGGGCCAGCTCGCTCTGCTCCAGCCCGTCCGACGGCCAGGCCGCCGCCGCGCCGAGCGCCGCCCGGCCGCGCAACGCCTGCCGTTCCGCCGCCCGGCGCCGCAGCCAGTCCCGGCAGCAGTTGACCAGGACGCGCCGGAACCAGACGGGGAGGAGATCCGGGCACTCGACCGTGTCCATCGCCTCGAGGGCCCGGACGAACGCCTCCTGCGACAGGTCGAGGGCGGCCTCGCGGTCCCCCGTGATGTGGTACGCCAGGCGCACCGCCGACTCGGCGCTCTGGCCGAAGAGGCGGACGATCTGCGCTTCGAGGCTCGGCTCGAGCATGCGCCGGGCATTCCCCATGCGGCCGTTCCCCCTGTCCTGCGCTGTCCGGACGCAGACAAGACGGTCCATCCCCCTGCGCGTTGGGGAAAGGACGAAAATAGATGCGGCGCTCAGGATCGGGCGGGGGGCGGGGCGGTGGACTGGCGGACGATGAGGCGGCCGGCGAGGGTCATCACGCGAGGGGACGCCTGCGGGGTGCCGAGCCGCTCCTGGAGAAGCTGCATGGCCAGCGACACCAGCTGGACGAGCGGCTGGCGGACCGTCGTCAACGGCGGGTCCAGCAGCTCGGTGTAGACCGCGTCGTCGAAGCCGACCACGGAGACGTCCTCGGGGACGCGCAGGCCGATGCGCCGGAGGGCCTTGACGGCCATCCCCGCCAGGCGGTCGTTGTAGCAGAAGAGCGCCGTCAGCGGGAGGCGGCGGCGGGGGGCCTTCCGGTAGACGGCCGACAGCTTCTCGAAGACCTCCTCCTCGGAGTCTGCCCCGATCCGGATCACCGCCGCGTCGGGGATCCGCTCCCCATGGCGCTCCCAGACCGAGCGGAGGCCGCGCAACCGCTTCTCGGCCGGCAGGCGGTTCCCCTCCCACAGGATCATCCCCGCGCGGCGGTGGCCGAGCGACCAGAGGTGCTCGCCGGCGAGCTGGCCGCCGCCCTCGTTGTCCACCGAGACGCGCCAAGCGTCCATGCCGTCGGGCACTTCGCCGAGCACGACGCTGGGGAGGTCGCCCGGGACCTCGTCGGGGTCGTTGCGGGAGCCGATGAAGATGACGCCGTCGACCTCGTAGCGCCGGTGGAGCTCGCGCGCCACGCGGCAGGCGTGCCGGCGGTCGGCGTCGATCCGGATGATGACGCGGTAGTCCTGCTGGGTCAGGAGCTGGCAGAGCTCGGGGACGGCGGCGCTGATGAAGTCGGAGCGCGGCGGGCAGAGGAGGGCGACGCGCTGGAGGGTCGGGGGACGCCGGCGCAGACGGTCGAGCGGATAGCCCATCGCTTGCGCCACCTGCCGCACCTTCTCCCGCGTCTCGGGGCTGACGAAGATCCCGTTGCGGCGGCCGGTCAGCGAGGTGGAGACGGTGGCCGGGGAGAGCCCGAGGCGCCGGGCGATCGACCGGATGGTGATCCGCTGCTTGCTCACGGGAGCGCCTCCTCGGCGCGGGCCGACAGGACCCGACAAATGTTTATATTACTTCGTTGCGTCCCGCCTGTAAAGGGCTAGGTGACCGGCACGGCAACGCCAGCACGCCTGCCGGCGCCATGTACATTAATGCGCCACCGGAAGACCAATATCCACTCCGGACGAAAATAATAAGGCCGGGAGTGGCCCCGGGGGCCGAACGAAGCCCCATCTGCCTTGCCTGAAAGGGGTTGCGCGCACCGCCGAAGCTCAACTGAAGACCTTGGCACGCCAATTGCTCTCGTGTATCCTTGGATGGTTGCCATCCACCGGCCTCCTCGACTCAAGACAGGGAGCCTGACCATGTCCATGCGATCCACGGGATTCCTGTTATTCTTCCTCTGCGCGGCCGCGCTGGTCGTCCTGCTGGTCTTCCAGTCCGTCGGGACGATGCCCGCTCCGGCTCCTCCCGCTCCCGACAAGAAGCCGGCGCCGCAGGGTCCCGGGGAGGCCCCCGGCGCTCCGCCCCCGTCATCGGACACCGCCCGGAACCTGGCGCAGGCGATCCGGCAGGACGCCCCGGCCGCGAAGCCCGAGGCCGTCCCCGAGCCGCCCGTCGATCCGCTCATGGATCCCCCGCTCACGGACGAGGAGAAAGCGCGCGGCGTGACGCTCGTCCCCGGCGGCGGGCGCGTGGATTTCAAGGCGCGGACGCTGACCCTCCCCGCCGAAGTCTGCCTCCGCCAGGGGCCGCTCGAGCTCTTCGCCTGCGCGGAGGGCGGCAAGGACCACGAAAGCGTCCTGCGCGTCCGCTGCCGGCCGGAGCTGATCAACCTCAACCTGATCCTCTTCAGCCTCAAGCGCGGCCCCTCCCACCCCGTCGACGGCGGACGGACCGGGGACCGCGTCATCGCCCTGTGCGAGTGGCAGGAGAACGGGAAGACGACGACCGTCCACGCCGAGGACCTGGTCTGGAACGTCGCCACGAACCGCCCCATGGACCGGGTCGGCTGGACATACGTCGGGTCGAAATTCGTCCCGGAGCACGACGTGGAGACGGGGAAGCCGACGGGGCGGTCCATCCTCGCGGCGGTCTACGGGCGGACGCTCTTTGCGACCTTCCTGGACAGCGCGGCCCTCTTCGAGACGCCGCTGCCGGAGGGCGTGGACGACTCCACCTTCACGGTGAACGAGAAGGTCGTGCCGCCCCGAGGGACGCCCGTCCGGTTGACCATCCGGCCGGCCACGCCGGAGGAGCTGGCGGAGATCCGGAAGATCGAGTCCGAGGTGGACGACCAGCGAAAGGGCCGGCAGCCGCACGGGATGCGGCGCGAGGAGGCGGGGGACAGCCCGCCGCCGAAAGACAAGGGCGGCGCGAAGGAGAGCCCGGACCCGGACCCGCAGTGAAGCCTCCCCGCCTAAAGGCGGGGCTTCCAACGACAACAATGAGCGAAACCCGCCGAAGCCTGACCTGAATCGTAAACGAGGTCCGGCCCGGCCCTTCCCCCCCGCCCAAGGGCGGGGCTTCCGGGCGAAGGCGGGTGAAGCCTCCCCGCCCCGGAGGGGCGGGGCTTCCAACAGCAACAACATCGGCGAAACCCGCCGTAGCCCGACCGGGATCGGATGAAAGGCCCGAACCGGCCCTTTATCCGCCGAAGCCGTTGCGAAGGCGGATCCTCCCCACCCCAGAGGGGTGGGGCTTCCGGGCGGAGGCGGGTGAAATTCGGAATCGACCGCATGGACGACGGCCCGATCCGGCTGATCCGCGTCCTGTCGCGCCTCCGCCGGCGCCTCGCGCTCCGTCGGGCGCTGGGGGTCGCGGTGCGCACGGGCTGGATCGCGTCGGCCGTCGCGGCGGCCGCCCTGCTGCTCGGGCTCCTCGTCCCGGCCGCGGCGCCCCCCGCCTGGCTTCCGGCCGCCGTCCCCCTCGCCGCCCTGGCCGCCGCCGGCACGGCGTGGGCGAGGCGGCCGGGCCTGGCCGCCTGCGCGGCGTGGGCGGATCGGGCCTGCGGACTGGAGGAGCGCACGGCCACGGCCTGGGAGATCGCGGAAAGGAACGGGCGGGCCGGAAGGCGCACGGAGGAAGCCGCCGCGCTCGACGCGGCCGTTCTCGCCGACGCGCTCGGCGCGCTCGCCCGGACGGATCCGGACCGGGTGACGCGGGCGGCGGCGCCACGGGAGACGCCGCTCCTGGTCGCGGCGCTGGCGGCCCTGGGGGCCCTCTTCGCGATTCCCGGCACCCCCCCGGCGGGAGCGGGACCCGCGGATCCGCCGCCGCGGATCATGCGCGAGGCGGCCCGGCAGCTCGGCTCGGCGCTGGCGCAGCGCGGCACGCCCGCCGGCTTCGAGGCGCTCGCGCTCGAGCTCCGGCGCACGATGGAGGACCTGAAGGCCGGGGCCCTTTCCGCGACGGAGGCGCAGGCGCGCCTGCGCGAGCTCGGGCGCCGGGTCGCGACGGCCCGGTCGGCGGCCCCGGCGTCCGCCGCCGCCGAAGCCGCCCCGTGGCTCGACGCGGTCCTGGATGCCGCCCGCACCGCGGAACGGCTCGCCGGCGGTGCGGGAGGCGGCCCCGCCCCCGGCCGCCCCGGCGTGTCGGCCGCGGAGCGCCGCCGGGAG
>CAYUME010000482.1:0-4488 GCA_964445475.1 uncultured Planctomycetia bacterium | reverse complement strand
GGCGCGACCGTGCGCGTCGCCGCCGGCGGCGTCGCCGTGGCCGGCGCCGGCGCGAACGCCCCGCGCCTCCGCGCGCCCGAGCCCGCCCGGCCCGCCGACGCATTCGTCGACACGATCGGCGTCGTCCTCCACCTCAGCCGGGGCGGGACGGAGGAGCGGTTCGACGCCCTCCTCCTCCCCCGCCTCCGCGAGCTGGGCGTCCGCCACGTCCGCGACGGCGACGCCATCCGCGAGCCCGCGTTCCGCCGGCGGATCCGGGACCTGGGCGCGGCGGGGATCCGGGCGACGATCTTCATGGACCCCGCCTGCCGCGTGTCGCCGGCGGACGCCGTCGAAGCCGCGAAGGACCTCGGCCCGGCGATCGAGGCGGTGGAGGGGCCCTGCACGCCGGACATCGTGCGCGACGCCTCCACGCCCTTCGCCTACCGGGGGCTCGGATTCCCCGAGGGGGTCCGCGCCTATCAGCGGGACCTCGTGGACGCGATGCGCGCCGACCCCGCCACGGCGCCGCTGCCCATCCTGTCCCCCGCGCTGCGCGGCCCCGCGCGCGCCCGCGAGCTCGGCCCGCTCCCCGCCGACGCCGTCGCGATGCACAGCTTCCCCTTCGGGAGGCTGCCGGACGACGCGCTCGACACGTGGTGGATCCCGGAGACGCGCGCGCTGGGGGAGCCGGGACGGCCCCTCGTCGCGACCTCCACCGGCTGGCACACCGCCCCCGGCATCCTGAACCCAAGCCACCCCCAGCCGGGCGTCTCCGAGGCCGCCGCCGCCCGCTACGTCCCCCGCCTCTTCCTCGAGTACGCGCTCCGCGGCGTCCGCCGCGTCTTCTATTACGACTTCATCGACGACGGCGAGGACGCGCCGGGTCGCGCGCCCGAGGCGGAGCACCACTTCGGCCTGCTGCGGTTCGACGGGACGCCGAAGCCCGCCTTCCACGCGCTGCGCCGGCTGGTCGCCCGCCTCGCCGATCCCGGGCCGCCGGTCGAGCCGGGGATGCTCGGGCTCGCGCTCGCCGGCGCGCCGCCCGACCTGAAGCGCCTCCTCCTGCGCAAGCGCGACGGGACTTTCTGCCTGGTCCTCTGGCGGAACGCCGCGAGCTTCGACGCCGCCGCGCGGCACGACCTCGACGTCCCGCCCGCCCGCGTGACGCTGGCCGTGAGCCCCGCCGTCGCCGCCGCCGAGCTCTACCTCCCGGCCGTCTCCGAAGGGCGGGTCCACCGCGTCCCGGACCCCGCCGTCTTCGAGGTGGAGGTTCCCGACCATCCCCTGATCGTCGAGCTGCTCCCGGCCCGGTAGCGACCGCACCGGGGCGCATTCGAGGCCTCCCGCATGCCCCGACCCCGTCGCCTGGCCGCGCTCGCGCTCCCCGTCGCCCTGCTCGCCCCCGCCCCCCGCAGCCCGTCCGCCACGCCGTCCGACCTCCCGCCCCTCGGCGGCTGGGACGGGAAGACGGCCTCGGCCGCGCTCGACGGCCCCTACGAGGACCCGGTCCAGAACCCGCCGCCCTTCGGGATCGTCTCCTATTTCAACCCCCCGTGGCGCGGCACCATGGACACCTGGCCGGCCTCGCACTGGACCGGCTTCGTCGGCGCCAGCTTCACCCTCAACGACCACGCCCGACTCCGGCCCGTCACGCAGCTCCTCACCGAGTGCGGCGTCCGCTTCACGCGCGTCGAGATCGGGTGGGGGAGCCTCGGCTGGGACGACGACCTCCCGCCGGACGCGAAGGAACGCTGGCGGAAGTCCTTCGCGATCTTCAAGGAGCACGGCGTCCGCCCCGTCATGCTCCTGAACGCCCACCACGGCATGCCGTGCCCCCACAAGGACGTCCACGTCGACGTCGTCGAGCCGGGGAAAAAGGGGGACCGGACGCTCCAGCTCAAGGCCGGGACGGCGCTGCGAACCGGCTTCACCGGGCTCGTCAACGCCGGGGACTACAAGTCGATGTGCCCGATCGTGACGCGGCTCGACGCGGACGGCACGGCGCACCTCTCGAAGCCGCTCCCGGCGGACGTGAAGGCGGGCCGGACGCTCCTCCACGAGCTGAAGTACCAGCCCTTCCAGGGCGTCACGCTCAAGGACGGGACGCCCGTCCCCGAGGCGCTCGAGTCCGTCGAGGGCTGGAAGCGCTACGCCCTCGCCATCGGCCGCTTCGCGCGCGAGTGCCTGGGCACGGAGACCGATTCGGGGTTCGACGTCGAGGTCTGGAACGAGCTGACGTTCGGGAGCGACTTCCTCGACATCAACCATTACTACGAGCCGAAGCGCGAGTACGCGGCGCCGTTCGTCTACCGGAAGGCGCGCGCGTGGACGCCGGCGCTCCGCCCCGACGCGCGGCTGGCCTTCGAGGACAAGGGCTGGCACGCGCTCCTGCCGGTCACCGTCGACCTCTTCAACGACCCGGCGAACGGTGAAGGTCGTCAGCGGCTTCGCCAACCAGTGGCCCTGGAACTCCGGCGCCTCGCGCTGGGACGGCCAGGCGGGGATCAGCCGCCACTATTACACCGGCTCGACCGGCGCCGACTTCTCGCCCGAGACGCCCGTCACGACGACGAAGGCCCACGCGACCGTCGACGCCCTCGGCGCGCTCGACGGCACGAGGCCGCCCGACGCGAAGGAGTGGTGGCAGATCGTCCCCGGCTCCAACTTCATCCCCCGCTTCCGCGCCAGCCTGCCGGAATGGTGCCACTTCGGCTGGAAGACCGAGTGCATCTCCCGCGACATCGTCCCCGACTCGCGCCGCGCGAACGCCGCCGGATTCATGGGCCGCTACGGCCGCTACACGACGAACGGCGAGCTGGCGAAGTGCCTCTTCTGGCAGACCGAGGTCAACTTCGACCGGCGGTGGTTCATCGACCGCGTCATGAAGGAGACGGGCGCGAAGGAGGACGACCCGCGCCTCGTCGCCCTCAACGACCACACCAACTCCAAGCACATCCTCCGCCAGTACCTCTTCCATAACCACAAGGGGCTCGACCGGATCTGGCTCTTCTCGGCCGACTTCAACGACTACGAGATCGGGCTGCTGCCGAAGCACTTCTACACGGCCCTCGACGCGGCGAAGGGCGAGCTGACGGACGAGGTCCGCGCGCACGTCCCGAAGGGCTGGTGGGGCGTCCGCTGGGTCTCCCGCCTCATGCGCGACGGCCAGCCGCTCCCGGCCCCGCGCGCCCTCCGCGTCGACGCCCTCGTCGAGCAGAAGCCCCGCCTCGTCTTCGCCGGCGAGGGCACGCCGGCGCGGCCCCACAAATGGAACCGGGACGTCTTCGCGGTCCTCCCCTACCAGCTTACCCCCTCCCGCTACGCCGTCGCCTACTACGTCGTCTTCCCCGACGCCTTCCACGCCTGGGATCCCGCCAAGGGCCCCCTCGACCCCGCCCGGTACGACATGCCCGAGCAGGAGTTCGACGTGACCCTCGGCAACCTCCGCGGGACCGGTGCGAAGGCCGTCGCCCGCGACCTCCTCGCCGACCGCGACCTCCCCGTCCGGGTCGTCGACGCGAAGGCCGCCTCGCTGACCCTCCGCGTGCGGGCGACCGACTGCCCGCGCGTGCTCGTCATCGACGAGGCGAGGCCCGGCCCCGCGATCCTCGCACCGCGCGCCGCCGCGACCGCGAAGGGAGAGGTCGCCGTGACGTGGAAGACGAACGTCCCCGTCCAGAAGGCCCGCGTGACCTTCGGCCGCGACTGGGAGTTCCGCGGCGCCACCGCGGTCGACGTCGCCCCGGCCGGGACGGACTTCGCCGTCACGCTCCCCGTCGGCGCCCTCGACATGGCCGCCGTCCGCATCCGCGTCGAGGCGGACGGCCTCGCCTGCGAATGGCCGCGGTGGGACGAGGACGTCGCCGGACAGGTCGTGATGCCGGACGCCAAGCCGCGGCCGGCGGACCAGCCGCCGGCGGGACTCCCCGACCCGCTGGCGCGCGCGTCGGGCCCCGCCTCGCCGCTCGAGGCGCCAAAGGGGGCCGACCTCCCCATCGAGCTGGCGAACCCCGCGCGCGGCTTCGCCGTGAAGCTCCCGAAAGGCGCCGCGCCGTCGGGCCCGCCGGACGACCGGACCGCCTCGCTCGCCGCCGGCGGCCGGGCCGCCGAGCTGCGCGTCCGCTACCTCCCGGGCGCGGCATCCCGCGCCGCCGACCACCTGCCGGTGACGAGCTCCATCGACACCGTCACGGCGCGCGCCGTGACGCTCCCCGGCGGCGCCACCGCCGTCCTGCTCGACTACACCCTCGACCCGGTCGCGCGACCCGGGGCGACCAACCACCGCCAGCGGTTCCTCGCGGTGAAAACCGGCCCGAAACAGGCGGACCGGCTCCTCATGGGCGCCGCCGGCCCCGCGGACACCATGGACGCGGTCGACGCCCTCCTCACGGCGGTCTTCGCGAGCGTGACGGTCCGCTGACAGACGAGGACAGGGCCCGCAGATCACGCGGATCAAACTGACAGGGGGGCCCGCAGATCACGCGGATCAAACTGACAGGGGGGCCC
>CAYUME010000481.1:0-4490 GCA_964445475.1 uncultured Planctomycetia bacterium | reverse complement strand
GGGCAACCGTCAGCCCGATCCGCGTGATCCGCGTGATCTGCGGGCAACCGTCAGCGCCCTCCGCGTGATCCGCGGGCTCGGCGCATCCCGGATGGGCCTTCCAGTTTTCGCTTGACACCCCCCTTCGCGTTGGCTTTGATGGCTCGCCAGCGGGATCTCTTTTAGGCAGGAGGGGCCATGGCCGACAAGTACTGCATCAACCACGAGAAGATCCCCGCCACCGTCCACTGCTTCCAGTGCCACAAGCCCATCTGCCAGCAGTGCGTCATGGTCACCTCCAACGGCAGCTTCTGCAGCTCCACGTGCAGCGTGACGTACAAGGAGATGCAGCTCCACCTGAAGGGGAAGCCGGAGAAAAAGGGGAGCGGGCTGGGCGTGCTGGTCAAGCTCGTGATCGTCGCCGTCCTCGCCGTCGCCGGCATCCATGTCGCGGCGCGCTACTTCGGCGTCGATGCGCTCAAGAGCTTCGACCTGGTCGGGAAGCTGCTGCCGCAATAAGCGGCCCCCCTGCCGGCGGGCTGGTCGTGCAGACCCATTGGAGTGCCGCGCCATGGCCGACAAGGAAAAGAAAAAGGGGTCGTTTCTCGTCAGGCTCGCCGTGCTCGTCGTCGTGGCCGTCGCGGTCATCCACCTGGCCGCCCGGTTCGGCAAGATCGGGGCCCTCCGGGGCGTCGACGTGATCGGGATGGCGATCGGGTACGGCGACTGACGGCGCCCGGCCTCCCCATGAACCCATGCTTGCACCCTCCCTCCGGGTTACCGTCTTGTAACATTATTACCGCGCTGTAACCCGTCGCATCCCCCCCCTCCTTCGCCCTCCCCGGAACTTCCCGGGGCAGTCTTATCCCATTACAAAAGAATGGGTTACGGCTGCACCTCGACGCGCCTTTGGGCCCGTCGGGGCACGGCGATTGCATTTCGTGAAGCGCAGAGGGTCCGCCCCGTGCGGATGAGTCCCGGCCGGGACGCGCCCCCAAGCTCACGGCGGCGTCTTTTTGTAACGTTTCGAGGCTCCTGCGCTATGGTACGGCAGGACGGGGCCAACATGGAAGACCAGGCGGCGCTCGAAGAACAGCTGGTGCTGGAGGTGCAGGGGGGCGGGCTGGAGGCCTTCGGCAAGCTCATGGACCTGCACGTCCGCCGCCTGCGGACCTTCCTCGCCTTGAAAGCCCCCGTGCCGCACCTGATCGACGAGATCGCCCATGACACCTTCGTCTACGCCTATCACAACATCAACCGCTTCCAGGCCGGGACGTCGTTCTTCGCCTGGATCCGGGCGGTGGCCGAGAACCTCCTGCGCGCGGAGATCCAGCGGTTCAGCCGCGAACAGGCGAACCAGGTGAACTACGTCGAATACCGGCTTTTCGGCCAGGCCGCGCCGGAGGCCTCCGCGGTGGAGAACCGGGAGCTCGATCACCTGGACGAATGCCTCGGCCAGGTGCCCCCGACGCTGCGCGAGATGCTCGACTTGAAGTACCGTTTCGCCTTCAGCGCCGCCGAGATCGCCGACGCGCTGAACCGGAGCCTGGCGTGGGTCCGGACGACGCTCTGCCGGGTCCGCAAGCAGCTTCGGGACTGCATCCGGACCAAGGCCGCCGTCCAGCGGCCGTCCGCCTGATCGTCGCGCATCCGGACCCGCCTGGAGACGCGGCTCGCTTCGCCCGTTCGGGAACAGGGACCATGGACAACGCGCAGCTCCACGAGCTCCTGGATGCCTACCTGGCCGGCGAGCTGGATGCCGCCGGGCAGACGTGGCTGCAGGTCGAGCTGGCCGCCGCCGACGAGGAGACGATCCGGTCGCTGGCCGACCCGGCGACGATGGACCGCGCCCTCCGCGTGCATCTGGGGACGGAGGACGGCGCGGACGACCGTCGCGTCGTCGACTCCGTTCTCGCCCACCTCTGTCTCAACTCCCCGGAGGACTTCCGGGCGCGCCTGATGGCCCGGCTCGGCCACGCGCGGCCCGAGCGGCCGGTTTCCCCGTCCCGCCTGGCGGCCGTGACGGGCGGGGTCCCCCGCCGCCTGGCGATCCGTCCCTGGCATGCGGCGGTGCTCACCGCCGCGGCCTCTCTGCTGGTGCTCGTGGCGGTGCAGGTCGCGGGCCGGAAGCCCCCCGCCCGTCCACCGCAGCCGCCGAGCGTCGCGGAGGCCTCCACGCCGCCCGCCTCCCTCGATCCGTGGTTCGAGGAGGCGAGCGAAAGCCGCCTGCGGGAGGCGCAGCGCCTCCGGCGCGAGTATCTGCAACGCTGGTTCGCGGACGTCGGAGAGGCGCCGCCACCGGCGGCGGCCCCTCCCCGCGTGTCCCCCCGCGAAGACGCCGTCTCCCCCGCCCCCGAGAAGGCGCCGCGCCGCCGGGATGCCGAGGCCCCGGTCCGCCCGGCGCCGCCCCCGGCCGTCGCGGGCAACGCGCCTGCGCCCGCGGAGCGGGAGGCCGCCCCTGCCGCTCCGGGACGCGGCCGGGAGTCGGTCGTCCTCGAGGCGCGCGTGGAGCGCGCGGAGGGGGCCGTCTTCGTCCTCACCGACGAGCAGCGGATCGAGGCCTACCCGACCCAGGCCCTCCTCTCCGGCCAGGGCATCCAGACCGGGCCGGACGGCCGCGGGGCCGTCCTCTACCCGGACGGGACCCGGCTCGACCTCGAGCCGAACAGCACGATCAGCCTCGTCGATCACCGCCGGGGCGGGGAGACGGACGGGGCCCGCCTGGCCGGAAAAGGGGTCTTCGTCGTGGAGGGCGCCCTCGTCGCCGAGGTGACAAAACAGCCCGCCGGCCTGCCCATGATCCTCGCTTCGCCCCAGGCCGAGGTCCGCGTCCTCGGGACGCGCCTCGCCGTCTCCGTCAACCCGGCCGCCACGCAGGTGGAGGTCCGCGAGGGGCGCGTGCGGGTGACGCGGCGCCAGGATGCGGCCTCGGTCGAGCTGGCGGCCGGGCAGTTTGCGGTGGCGGCGGCGGGGGTCCCGTTGGCCGCCCGCCCCGTCCTGGGCTCCGAAGGGCTGTTGATGTGGCTTCGGATGGACGAGGGGAGCGGCGGCATCGCCACCGACGCCTCCGGGCGCGGCCATCATGGCTTCCTCAAGGGCGGACCGAAATGGGCGGAAGGGCACGCCAGCGGCGGCGGGATCCGGCTCGAAACGGCCGACTCGATCCGGATCCGGGGGACCCCCGTCCTCCGGCCGGACCGCCAGGTCGCCGTCTCGCTCTGGGTCCTCCCGGGGGTCGTGGACCGGGGCGGGTCCGATGTCCTCTCGATGGGGGACAGCTATGCGATCCGGCTCCTGAGCAACGGCAACGTGTCCTTCTTCTATTATGACGGGTCGAAGTGGATCGTCTGCACGACGCGGGGCACGAACGTAAACGACGGGCGCTGGCACCACATCGTGGGCCAGAAGACCGCGCAGGGGCTGGAAGTCCACGTGGATGGCGCGCTGAAGGGAACCATCCCGGCCCTCGCCCCGATCATCTACTCGCTGGGATCGAATTTCTACATCGGGCGGCACGGGGACCGGAAGACGGATTTCTACTTCAGCGGGTCCGTGGACGAGGTTCGAGTCTACAGCCGGTCCTTGTCGGCAAGCGAGATCCGGGCCTTGAGGGCGGAGAAGTAGACCGTCGTTTCAGTTCGTATCAATTCGTCTCCCTGGATGGAGATGCGACGACCCGGCCGTTTTCTCGCGAGAGGGGAAAAGGCTACCATTATATATGGCCCAGCGCGCACGCCCGGTCGGCGGGCGCGGAGGACGGGTCCGATAGGAGAAGAGACATGACGACGCTGAGGGAGGCCGTCGAAAAACCCCGACGCCGCCCGGCCCCGCACGGGTCCGGATTGCCCGGGCGCAGGCCGTCCTTCGGCGCGGGGTTGGCCCTGGCGCTCCCCCTGGCGCTCTCCGTCCCGGCGCCGGCGGCGCCGGCGGAGCCCGCGCCGCCCCCGCTGGTCGCGGCCGACGGGTCGAACGGCTATCCGAACCAGGCCCCGGTGACGGGGTGGGCGCAGGCGGTCGCGACGAGCAATGCGAAGGCGAAAAGCCTGGTGGCCTCCTACGAGATCCAGCGCAAGCCCCGCGGGATCGCGAAGCCCCTGATCGAGATGGGCGTCGTCAAGTTCCGCTTCGCGGCCGAGCCGAACCGGCCGCCGCTGGAGCGCTGGGAGGGGAAGGGCGAGGAGGGGCCGGTCCTGCGTGTCGTGCGCGACGGCAAGGTCTGGGTCCGGGTCAACGAGAAGGTCGAGCAGCACGCCGTCACGGACCCCGACCGGCTGACGCCCTCGGCGGTGCGCTACCCGCTCCTCCCGGAGGCCTGCGCGGCGCGCTTTTTCGTCTGGTACGACCCGGAGTTCGAGCCGGGGACGTCGGGCCCCGCATCGGGCCGGCCGTTCCCGACCGCGCTCGGCCTCGAGCCGCGCCGGGGCATGGACGTGAGCCCGCGGCTGAAGCGGTTCTACCTTGCGCTCGATGCGGAGACGGGGATCGCCTACAAGATCCGCTGGCACGAGATG
>CAYUME010000480.1:2093-4496 GCA_964445475.1 uncultured Planctomycetia bacterium | reverse complement strand
CCGCCTCGGCGGGAATCCGGAGGCTTCGCAGGAGAAAGACGATCCAGATCGAGAGGAAGAGGACAAGACCGACCAGCCCCGTCTCCGCCCACGCCTCGAGAAAGGCGTTATGGACCCGCGTCGTTTCCTGCGCGGCAGGCGCCTTGTATCGCGTGTAGGCATCCCCGAAGTTGTCGAGTCCGACCCCGAGCAGGGGCGCCTCGTCCACGACCTGGAGCGCCGCCTTCCAGTAGTCCAGCCGGAAGGCGATGGAGGGGTGCAGGGCCCGGAGGCGCGCCTCGGAAATCCCGCCTGCGATCCACCCGATGCCCGCCGCCAGGAGCGCCAACGCGGCGATCCCGAGCAGGGGCCCCCGCAGGGCGGGCCGGTGCCGCCACAGAAAAAACACCCCGTAGGACATCAACGCCGCGGCGGCGGCGAACCAGCCGCCGAGAGACCCCGTCGACCAGATCCCCGCCGCCAGCCCTCCCGTCACGACCGTCCAGGCCACGGCGTCCTTCCGCGCATCGCGACGCCAGGCCGACATCGCCAACCCGACCGCCGCGGGCAACAGCAGGACCAGGAACCCCGCCAGCGTGTTCGACAGAAAGAAGGTCCCCGTCGCCTCGTCCGTCTCCATCCGCCACCGCACCTCCTGCTCGTGCTCCGGTTCGACCCCTTCGATCGGAACGCCGGGCGGGTAGAGCCGTCGGAGGGCCGGCAGCATCCAGAAGCGCTGGTGGAATCCGTACACGACGTTCGTGAGGGCCGCCCCGGCGAGGAGAGCCAGCGCGACGGAGAGCGCCCGGCGCCGGTCGGGCAGGTTGACGACCAACAGATACAGGAGGACCGAGGAAACGACCGGGGTGGCGCGGGAGAAGGCGGGAAGCTTGTGCGCCGCCACCAGCGGCGAGGCCCCGGCCACGATCGCGTAGAGGATCAGGGGGGCCTCCAGGCCCGTCGTCCAGACCCGCAGACGACCTTCCGCGGCCGCGCGCGCCGCCCACGCCGCGCCCGCGATCCAGAAAAGGGTGTCGGTCAACAGGTCGACGGAAAGGCTTGTCCCCCCCCCGTGGGCAAAGACGCGCAGCGCGAAGCCACCGGCCATCAGGCCGAGCGCCAGGTGTCCCAGCAGGTCCGTCAGACGCCGGCGGTCGCCTTCCATCCCGCCTCCCCTCCGTTCGACAGGCCGGGCCCCCGCGGCGCTTCCGGATCGTCCGTCCGGGACAGGCCGGTCATCGCCAGTCGCCGCACGCGGCCCCGGAACCGGGAGCCGGGGGCCCGACGCCGTCATGCCCCCCCTCCGCGCCTCGCCCCCGCCCGCGGGAGTCAAGCAGCCCGACCAGGACCAGGATCAGAACGACCAGGGCGACCACCAGCAAAGCCGCGACCGCCTCCACGTGGTAGAGCAGGACCGCGGCAAGGCCCGTCACGGCCGTGAGCAGGTAGACCAGGACCGCCGACTGGCGGACGCCGAAGCCGAGCCCGAGGAACCGGTGCGAGAGGTGGTTGCGGTCGCCTTGGAAAGGGCTTCGCCCCTCGGCCAGCCGGATGCCCACCACGCGGACCATGTCGTAGAACGGGACGGCCAGAACGATCAGGGGAACGAGATACGAAAAGAGCGGGTACGGCGGCTGGAAGAACGTGAAGAGGACCGTGGTGACCCCCATCAGGTACCCGATGAACTGGCTTCCCGCGTCGCCCAGGAAGATCGAAGCCGGGTGGAAATTGTAGACGAGGAAGGAGACACAGGCGGCCACCAGGACCAGGAGGAGCGCGGCGATGAAGAGCTGGCCGGTCTGGAGGGCGACGGCCAGGAAGGCCGTGCCGCTGACGGCCGCCACGCCGGAACAGACGCCATCCATGTGGTCGAGGAGGTTGAAGGCGTTGGTGACCCCCGCGATCCACAGCAGGGTCGCCGCGACGGAGACCCCGTACCCGACCGCGCCCTCCCCCTCGGTGAAGAGGCTGAGGCGGATGTCGCCGAAGAAGACCAGCGCGGCCGCGACCGCCAGCTGACCGGCCAGCTTCCAGCGCGGGCGCAGGTCCCGGAGATCGTCCAGCAGGCCGAGCGCAATGATGGCGAACCCGCCCGCCAGGATCAGCAGCAGCCGCGGCGCCTGAGCGACCACGCCCGAGATCTGGATGCGCGCATCGGACGGGAGCGGCAGCTGCAGCCACCCCCGCTGCACGGCGGCCGCGACCAGGACGCCGCCGCCGAGCGTCAAGGCGGCGCCCCCCGCCACGGCCAGCCCGCCTCCAAGCGGGGTGGGCCTCGCGTGGGCCTTCCGCCCGCCGGGCGAATCGATCACCCCGCTCCGCCGCGCCCACGCGCGCGCGAGCGGCACCAAGGCCACGGTCAGCAGGAAGGCGGTCAGGAAGGTGACCGCGTACGCGAGAACCATGGCGAATCCCTTGGGGGCA
>CAYUME010000480.1:412-2083 GCA_964445475.1 uncultured Planctomycetia bacterium | reverse complement strand
AGGAACGCAACCCATCCGCCGCATCAGGACGGCACGACGGCCCGCAGCTCTTCCTTCATCGCCCTCGCGGCGGATTCCACCGCCTCCTCCCAGCGCCGTTCGCCATAGGTCTCTCGGCCGGGGGAACGGGCATAGGCAAAGACGACGCTGCGGGAGGCGTTGACGACCGCGCCAAGCCCGTCGGGGTTGAAGTACGCGCCGAGGTCCTTCGCGGTGGCCCCCTGCGCACCGTAGCCGGGGACGAGCAGGAAGGCGCGGGGGAGGATGGCCCGGATCTCCTTCGCCTGCTCGGGGAACGTCGCCCCCGCCACGGCCCCCACGCTCGAATACCCGGCGCGTCCGACCAGCCCCTCCCCTTCGCCCCACGACCGGACCATCTCGGCCAGCGCCAGGAATAGCGGCTGGCCGCGCACCGAGAGGTCCTGGATCTCCCGGGACGACGGGTTGGAGGTATGCACCAGGATGAACAGACCGCGCCCGGCCGCGGCGGCGGCCTTCAGGAACGGCTCGGTGCCGTCGCGCCCGAAGAACGGGTTGACGGTGCGGCGAGGTAGGCCCGCGCGTAGGCCTCCGCCGTGTCGGGAACGTCCCCCCGCTTGACGTCGGCGATGACCAGCAGCCCGCGCGCGGCGGCATGCTCGCAGGTCGCCTCGAACGCCTCGATCCCGGCGTGCCCGTACACCTCGTAGAAGGCGATCTGGGGCTTGACGGCGACGGCGTGGGGGGCGATGGCGTCGATCACCTTCTTGTTGAAGGCCACCACGGCGCGCGCGGCGGTGGCGGGCCGGACGGCCCCTCCGGCGCCGTGGCGCTGCCGGATCCCGGCGGGAATCAGATCGAGTCGGGGGTCGAGCCCGACCACCACGACGCTTTTTTTTCGGCGGACCGCCTCCACCAATCGGTCGGCAAAATTCGTCATGCGGCGATTCTACGGTCGCGGTGTCCGGCTGTCAACCGCCAGACCGTCCGCGCGGGCGGCCCCGTCCCTCCGGCGGCAACCGGGAAGCGGGAAGAGGCCGCGGACCCCGCGACCGTTGACGTCCCTCCCCGGCCCCCGTATCATCTGGACCGGATTCATGAACCGCCTCCACCCCATCCCTCGACCGGCGACCCGGGGAGCACTCCTTCTCCTGGCAGTCCTCGGCTGCACCGTCCCCAGCCCCCGGCCCCCGTCGCCCCTCCGGCTGGTTTTCGAGACGGGCGCCCTGCGCATCACGGCGGACCCGGCCTCGCTCGCCTGGCGCGTCGAGGATCCGCTCGCGGCGCCGGGAGAAGGACTCCTGCTGGAATCCGGATTCGTCGTCGAGAGCGAGCCGGGCGGCCTTTCCCGCGCGATCGGACGCCTGGCGGACGGGGTGCCGCAGGCCGGGACTCCCCGCCAGACGGCGCTCGGCCCCGCCCGCGCCTGGACGGCCGTCCTGGCCGACCCCGAAACGCGCCTGGAGGTCGAGCTGGAGGTGACGGTGCTGGAGCAGCGTCGGAGCGCCTTCCTCTCCGCCGTCCTCCACAACGCATCGACCCAGACGCTGGCCGTCGACGGGATCACCCTCGTCGACCCGGCCGCAACGCGCCTCGCCGCGCCGGGGCCCCCGGACCGGCTCCGGGTCCTCATCGCCCCGAGGACGACGCAGGACGTCCCCCCCCCCCGACCCGCGTCGGCGGGCCCCCCCC
>CAYUME010000480.1:0-402 GCA_964445475.1 uncultured Planctomycetia bacterium | reverse complement strand
ACCGCCACACCTACCCCCTCGGCCACGTCCACGCGCACCCTGCGCCCAACTGCTTCACCGACGTCCACCCGCACACCCACCCCCACACGAACGGCCCCCCGGACACGCACCGCGTCGCCCACATTTGGCCCCTCCCCCCCCGCCCCACCATGACCCTGGCCGTCGATCCCGCGTCCGGCTGGGCCTTCCTCGCCGGATTCCCCGCGCCCCGGACGGGATCGGGAAGCCTCTCCTGGGAGTCGGGACCTCTGGGAAACCGGCCGACGTTGCGGCTCGGGGTCACGTGGCGCGGGGCCTCCGCACGGCTCGGGCCGGACGAACGCCTCGCCGCGGACAAGCTCCTGCTCGCGTGGGAGGCGGACCCGCACGCGGCGATGGACGCCTACGCGGAGGTCGCGCGGG
>CAYUME010000479.1:0-4505 GCA_964445475.1 uncultured Planctomycetia bacterium | reverse complement strand
CGCCCGGCCGCGCCCGTGTCCGTCGCGTTCCCGCGCGGCCCTACTTCGCCGGCGGCGTGGCGCTGACCGTCAGCCCCCTCAGCCGCTTCTCGTCGGGGGTGGTGATGCGCAGGCAGAACTCCCACGGCCCCGTGTCCTGCGTCACCTTCAGCAGCAGGACGTTCCAGCCGCTCTTGAGCGTGACGTCGGCCTTGTACTTGTCGGGCGTCGCCGCCCCGCCGGCCGGGTTGGCGAAGACCTCCTTGCCGTTCACCCACACCTTGCACCCGTCGTCCGTCCCGAAGAGCAGCTTCGCCGGCTGCTCCTTGTCGCTGCGGACCCAGGTCCGGACGTAGGCGGCCTGCTGCTCGCCGCCGCAGGCGCGGAGCAGGTCGAGGATCATGGGGCGGGAGGAATCGGTGCCGGCGGGCAGCGCGCGCCACTTGGCGCTCGTGTCGCCGGGCTTCTCCGGCGCCAGGACCATCCCGAAAAGGTCCTGGTTGCTCTTGCCCGGCTGGTTGTGGGGCCCGGAGACCTGCCAGGCCGTGAGGTACGCTTCGGCCTGCTCGAGCTGCCGGAGCGCCCGCTGGGCCTGCTTCTTGACGTTGCCGTCCGCCGCGGAGGCGGCCAGCGTCTCGATCGCGGCCCGGGCCGCCTCGGCATGGGAACCGGAGATGGACAGGGCGATCTTGAGCATCGCCTGCTCCGCCTCGCCCTTCAGCGCCGCCTCGGCCGCGCACCCCTCGGCCAGCTTCAGGGCGTCCGGGTGGGCGACCCCGGCCACGCCGGCAAGGACCACCTTCTTCTCGTCGGCTCCCTGCGCCAGGCCCATCGCCTCCTTGCACAGGGCCAGCTGCTTCTCCTCGGCAAAGTCCGCGGCACCGGCGACACGGACGAGACCGCGGAGGGCCGGAAGACGCTCCGCCGGGCCCTTGGCGGCGCCGAGGACCTTCGTCAGCACCCCCCGCTGCTCCGGGCCCGCCAGGAACTCGAGCGCCTTGACGGCGGCCAGCCGGACCGGCTCCTGGGGGTCGTCAACCGCCTTGAGGACCGCGGGCAGGGCGGCGGCCGCGCGCCGCTCCCCGGCCAGCTCCATCGCCAGGAGACGGTGCTTCCCGTCCGGCTTCATCTGGGCGACGATCGCCGCGTCGATCTCGGCGCCCGGCAGGGCGGCGAGACTCGTGCGGGCCAGCTTGGCCGTCTCGCCGTCGGCGTCTCCGCTGAGCTCGAAGAGGAGCGCCACCGCGGAGGCGTCGGCCAGCTGGGGCAGGATGCGGACGGCCGTCTCGCGGACGGCACCCTGGCCGCCCTTGACCAGGCCGAGGACGGCCGGCAGCGCCGCCGAGTCGCCCCGGTTGCCGAGGGCCAGGAGGACCGCGACCTGCCGCTCGGGGGAGAGGTCCTTGACCGCGCCGGCGATCGCCTGCGTCGCCTCCTTCCCGGGGGCGTCGTAGATCAGGCGCATCGCCGCGTCGAGGATGTCCGGGTCGTTCCCCTTGAGCCCCTCGACGAGGAGCGCGTGGCCCGCGGGGCCGCGCGCCAGGACGGCGCCGCGCATCGCGCCGGTGCGGATCGCCTTGGGCATCCCCGCCGCGCGCAGCTTGTCGAAGAGGGCGGTCGCCTCCTTCGCCTTGCCCTGCACGGCCAGCGCCTCGGCGGCCCGGAGCCCCCCGTCGCAGACGGCGAGGAGGACGGCGGGCGGGGCGGAGCCCAGCGCCTTCTCCAGCGCCGCAGCCGCCTCGAGCGTCCCGATGCGCCCCAGCGAGACGGCGGCCGCCCCGGCGACCTCGGGGTCGGCGTCGCCCAGCAGCTTCGCCAGGAGTCCGACGGCCTGGGCGTCCTTCCGGGTGCCGATCGAGTCGACCACGCCGACGAGGGGCCGGCCCTTGACCTTCCCGGCCGCCTCGCGGAGGGCCGCGTCGACGGCGGGATCCGGGATCGCCTCCAGGGCGTGGCGCGCCATGTGCGAGAGCTTCTCGTCGCCCAGGAGGCCCGCCAGGAGCGGAACCTCCGCCTTGCTGCCGACGCGCGCCAGCTCGCGGCACGCGTCCTGCTTCTCCTTGAGGCCGGCGCCGGACTTCAACACCTCCGCCGCCTTGGCCGCCCGGGCCTGCTGGTCAGCGATCGCCTCGGCGGAGGCCGGCGCTGCGACGGCCGCGGCCAGGGTCGCGGCGACGAGGGCCGCGAGGACTCGTTTCATCATGGTCGTCTCCTCCGTGATCGGTCCGTCCTTGAGAATCCGTGAAACCCCGCGGGAACCGGCGGCCGCGAAAACCCTACAGGTGCCAGGGCTCCCGCTCCGTCTTGCCGCGCATGCGGTTCGCCTCCGCGTCGCCGGGGAACTCCTCCTTCACGGGGTCGTACTTCACGTTCCGTCCCAGCCACATGCAGATGTTGGCGGCGTGGACGGTGCTCATCGAGCGGTGCGCGACCTCGGCGTTGGCGACGGGCGGCCGGCGGGACTTGACGCAGTCGAGGAAGTCCCGCATGTGATCGAGGGAGCGCTGCGTGCGGGCCACGTAGTTCTTCAGGATCTGGTCGTAGTCGCTGATCAGCGCGGGGTTGGAGACGTCGGGGACGCGGTACCCGTCGGCGACCGCCGTCCACCCCTCGTCGCCCTCGTACCGGACGCCGCAGGAGCCGCGCCAGCCGGCGGAGGCGCCGAACCCGGCGGCGCCCAGAAGGACCATCTTGATGCCGTTGGCGTACGTGATGGTCATGCCGTTGGGCAGGTTGCTCCCCGGGTGGTTGTACTCCACGCCGGAGGTCTGGTCGCAGCCCATGGCGCCCTGGCAGTGGTTGATGGTGTGGCTGCCCCACTCGCCGATGCCGCCGGTGTGGAAGTCGAAGTGCCCGCCCCAGCCGTGGAGGTAGCGCCGGCTGTAGGGGCGCCAGGGACAGGGGCCGAGCCAGCGGTCCCAGTCGAACTCCTCCTTCGGCGGCTCCGGCTCCTCGGGGAGCCAGACATGGTTGGTCATGCTGTTGACGATGTGGGCGTGGACGGTGTGGACCTTGCCGAGCCGCCCCATGCGGAAGAGCTCGTCGGCGACGACGAAGTGGGGCTCGCTGCGGCGCTGGGACCCGGTCTGGAAGACGCGCCCGTAGCGCTTGTAGGTGGCGTAGAGCGCCTGCCCCTCGGCGATGGACATGGTGCCGGGCTTCTCGCAGTAGAGGTCCTTGCCGGCGCGCATCGTGTAGATGGCGACCATCGTGTGCCAGCGGTCGCTGGTGGCGGCCAGGATGGCGTCGATGTCGGGCCGGGCGAGGATCTCGTGCATGTCGCTGTAGGTGACACAATCCTTGTTGCCGTAATGCTTGTCGACGCGGTCCTTGACGCTGTCGCGGACCTTCTTCTCGACATCGCAGATGGCGATGAACTGGGTGTCGGGCTGGCCCATCGCCCAGCCGAGGTCGTGGCCGCCGCGGCGGGCGAGGCCGATGCCGCCCAGCACGATGCGGTTGCTGGGGGAGGCGACCCCGTCGCGTCCGAGGGCGCGGGCGGGGATGAGGGCGGGCGCGGCGAACACCGCACCGGCCGCGGCGGTGCGTCGCAGGAACTGGCGCCGGTTCATGGCGGGACCTCCTGACGGGGCCTCACAGATTGTAACAAATCGTCACCCATCCTAGAAGCCGGTCGGCACGCCTGTCAACTGATTTGAGCGCCGCCGGGCCGGACGCTCCTCCTCGGGCGTCTTCACCTCCAGCCCGTCGATCTCGGTCCCGTCCGGGTTGCGGAGCCGGCAGCAGACCGCCCACCCGCCCCCGCAGTCCGTCACCTTCAGCATCAGGTCGTTCCACCCCTCCCGGAGCGTGACGTCCACGATGTCGAACGGCGGAACGAGACCCCGCTGCGCGTTGTTGGCGTGCACGACCGCGCCGTTGAGCCGGACCTGGACCCCATCGTCGCTGCCCACCTGGAGCAGCGCGTCCATCGCGCGCGGCGCCCGGACGCGGGTCTTCAGGTACCCCACGACGTCGTCCCCGTAGCCGATCCCGTCCTCGAGGTCGATCTCCCACGTGCTGACCCCGCGGATCAGCGGCTTCCAGAAGCACCCCGCCTGCTCCTCCGTCTCCGGCGGGAAGACGGTGTCGAAGAGGGCGAGGCCGTTCTTCCCCTTCGCGTCGTACGGCCCGTCGCAGATCCACGACACGATGAACCCCTCGAAGGACTCCAGGTTGTCCATCACCGCCTTGTCCCGCGGCGGATTGACCCAGGCCTTCGGGGCCGGCGGGGGGGCGGGCGCCTCGACCGCGGGCGGCGGCGGGGGCTGGGCCGCGCGGCGCAGCCGGCGAACGACCTTGTACGCGACGAACGCGCCGCCGACCGCGAAAACGAGACCGACGGGGATGAGCCAGCGCTTCATGGCGCCTCCTGGTTGCGGCGGCCGCCCGCGGCGGCAGATGCGTGGACGAGCCCCACGCGGCGTGGGATAGCATCGGCGAGAGACGATTGCAACAGAGTTCGTCCCCGCCCCCCCCGGCGGACGGCCGGGCCGGGGCGGCGGGTCAGTAGACCGCCGCGGGGA
>CAYUME010000478.1:0-4507 GCA_964445475.1 uncultured Planctomycetia bacterium | reverse complement strand
ATCCCGCGGGCGAGCGCGTCGCGGGGGCCGCCGATCCGGACGGGGCGGCCGCCCACGCGGACCTCCCCCGCGTCCGCGGGCGCCAGGCCGTAGAGGGCGTGAAGGACGTCCGTCCGGCCCGCCCCCATCAGACCGGCCAGGCCGAGAACCTCGCCGCGACGCACGGCGAAGGAGACGTTCGCGAACCGACCCCGCCGCGCCAGCCCCCGGACCTCCAGCGCCACGTCGCCCGGCTCGACGGGCGGCCGCCGCGACGACAGGTCCAATTCCCGGCCGACCATCCTCGCGATCAGGCGCCCGGGGTCGAGATCCGCGACCGGATGGGTGCCGACGCGGCGGCCGTCCCGGAGGACGGTCACCGTGTCGGCGAGCCGGAAGACCTCCTCCATCCGGTGGGAGACGTAGAGGACCGCCACGCCGCCGCGCGTCAGGTCGCCGATGACGCGGAAGAGGGCCTCGGCTTCGTGCGCGGAGAGGGCGGAGGTGGGCTCGTCCATGACGATCAGCGCCGCCTCGTGCGCCAGCGCCTTGGCGATCTCCACCGCCTGCATCTCCGCGACGCTCAGGTCCCCCAGGCGCCGATCCGGCGTCAGGGAGGCGCCGAGGCGGCCCAGCAGTCGCCGGGCCTCGTCCCGCATCCGGCGCCGGTCGACCCAGCCCCACCCGCGGACCGGCTCCCGGCCCATCAGGATGTTCTCGGCGACGGTCAGGTCGGGAAAGGGCATCAGCTCCTGATGGATCATCGCGATACCGAGGAGGAGGGCGTCCTGGGGGTGGCGGATCGCGACGGCGCGGCCCCGGAACAGGAGGGTGCCGTCGTCCGGCCGCGCCACGCCGGCCAGGATGCGGCCCAGCGTCGACTTGCCGGCCCCGTTCTCCCCCACCAGCGCGTGGACCGTCCCCGGCGCGACGTCCAGGTCGACCCCGTCCAGGGCCTGGACGCCCGGGAAGGCCTTCGAGAGGCCGCGGACCGATAGCAGGGGGGCCGTCGTCATGCCGGGAGCGCCACCGACTGGATGCGACGGGATCGTATACGGGAGGGGGGGCGGAGGTCAACTCATACGGGGCGGGCGCGCCCCCAGAAGGCATGGATCCGCTGGGCCGCGGATGCATACGCATGGACAGGACACCGCCTCGCTATATAATGACGTTTCGTCCCGGCCGGAGACGCCATGGAACACGAGCACAGGATTCCTTGCCGAATCGCCGTGGCCGCCGCCCTCGCGGCGGCGCTCCTGATCCCCGCCTGCGAGCACGACACCGGCCAAGGGGACCAGCCGGCGGCCCACACGGTGCGCGTCTCCGAGACGCTCGACGGGACGCAGGCGAACGGGCACTGCAGCTCCCCGGCCCTCTCGGGCGACGGACGCTTCGTGGCCTTCGAGTCCGAGGCCGACCTCCTGACGCCGGACGACGCGAACGGCTTCCGGGACATCCTGGTCAAGGACCGCACCACCGGCCGGTTCGAGAACGTCACGCTGGTCGAGGCGGGCACGCTCCTGAACGGCCCCGCCCCCGACGACTGCTACAGCCCGGCGATCTCGTCGGACGGGCGCTATGTCGCCTTCACGTCGGCCGGGTACTACCGGAACGCCGTCGTTCCGGGCGGCGGGACGCGGAACATCTGGCGGTACGACCGGGTCACGGGCGAGTTCCGGGCCGTCCTCGACGCCCCCGACTGGCCGGCCCAGAGCCTTTACAACCCGAGCCTCTCGGACGATGGCCGCTATGTCGCGTTCGTCTCCGCCGCCGACAACCTCGTCACAGGGATCGCCTGTGGCGGCCTCGAGCAGGTCTGGGTGTCCGACTTCGCCTTCGATCCGCCGGCCGTCACCCTCGTCTCACGCGACGCGGCAGGCTCTGCAACCCCGGCGGACGGCCCGTGCGGCGGCGCGCGGATCAGCGGCGACGGCAGCGCGATCGTCTTCCACGGCCAGGCCTCCAACCTGCACGCGGAGACGAACGCATCGCGGATCCACGTCTACCTCGGGACGCCCGCGGGCGATCCGGTCGAGCTCGTCTCCCGGGACAGCGCGGGAACGCCCCTCGACGGCCATTCGAGCGCCGTGTCCGTCGATGCCGACGGCTTCGTCGTCGCCTTCCAGTCGGTCCTCAGCTCGGGGGTGCCCGAAACGGCGGTCTTTGTCCGGGACCGGCTGGCGGGAACCCTCACGATGGCGGCCGACGACGCTGGCCGCACCGGCTCCCAGCTGCTCGCATTCCAGCCTTGCTCGATCTCCGCCGACGGGCGCCTCGTGGCCTACGCGTCAGGGGAGCTGGGGGGCGCCCACGTCATCCGCGTGCGAGACCTGGGCGCGGCGGCCCCGGTCACGGTCTCCGTCAACCTCTCGGGAACTCTCCCCCTCTTGACCTGCCAGAACCCCGCCCTCTCCGCCGACGGGCGGTGGGCCGTCTGGGAGAGCAAGGACCGGACCCTGGTGTCGAACGACACGAACGGCTATGTGGACATCTTCGTCCGCGGGCCGATGAGGTGACTCGGGGATCCCGCGGGGGGCAAAGCACGGTGTCCCGGCGAATCCAAAGACGAGACGGAGAAGCTCAATCGATCCTTCTCCGTGAACGTGGCGTCTTCGTGATGATCCTCCGACTCGGGGGAGCGCCCCGGTAAGGCTTGCAGGGCAAGTCGCTTTACCCTGCCGCCGAAGGCCCCGATTCGACGCGCCCGCCCTCCTTCTTCGCCGCGGGGCAAGTTGTAATACCTTGCGGCACATGGAGATGTGATTGGCGTATGCTTATTTCACGCATCCCTCCGGAACATTATTAATTATTGTCAGGTTAGTTGTATAATATATGGATAGAGGACTGCGGGGTCCTGTCACCATCTGTAACCGGGAGGATGGGAGGCATGGGACTGCGCGGGCTTCAGATCGAATCGGAAGAGATCAAGCTGGACTCGGACCTGGGACTGGATTTCCTCTCCCCGATCCAGGACCGAGGGGCCTTTTTATATGACATCTGGGAGTCGGAGACGAAGGCGCAGGTTGCGCGGAACCCCGTCGAGAAGCACCTGATCGGCGAGGCCATCCACAATGCCCTCTTCGAGGAGACGGGGGAGTACGCCTCCCTCCTGAAGCGTTGCGAGATGGACCGGGGCTCCGGGCTCACCGACCTGCTCCGGCAGTTCGGCGAGGCGGCCAGGCCGCGGCTCAAGTACCTGCTCGAGATGTACCTGCTGGAGGTGCGGGAGAACCGGCTGTACGTCACGGACTTCTACAAGCACCTGATCGCCCTGCGCCAGAAGCTGGCCGCCTTCCAGATCCTCTTCTGAGCACCGGCTCCCGTCTCACATCTCGAGCTCCGCCTCCCCCTTCGGCAGGTCGAAACAGACGACCACCTCCTTCCCGTCGCGCGTCCAGGTGTCCGCCTCGAGCCGGAGGCGGCCGGGCACCTCCTTCAGCGCGCGCGGCCGGCCGCCCACGGCCAGCTTCGGGACGGCCTCCGGGGGCGCCTCCACCCCGACGGTGAAGGCGGGGCACGCGAAGGGGGCGCGGAGCGCCAGGCGGCCGCCCTCCCGCCGGATCCGCGTGCATTCCTTCGCCGCCCAGTAGCGGGCGATCTCGGCGTTCTTCATCCAGAGGAGGTTGTCGTACGCCTTCTCGAGCCGCCCCACCACCGCCTGGAACGTTTTCAGGCCCCGCTCGTCGCCGTTGCCGTAGATGCCCGGCCAGTGGCAGACGAGGATCGCCGGCTCGCCCCGCGCGATCACCTCCGGCAGGCGCCCGCCCTTCAGGTCCTCCGTGATGAACTTGTCCGGCGCCGGCTCCTCCATCCCGTCCCATCCGCCCGTCCAGTCCCCCGTGCACCCGATGATCGAGACGACGCACCGGGGGTCGTCCGTGTCGAGCCCCGAGGCGCACTGGACGAGCGGGGCGACGCTCCGCCCGTCCGTGTAGAGGTCCCGGAAGTAGTGGGCCACGTCGACGCCGTAGACGTCGCGGCAGGCCATCAGGGTGCCCTGCGCGAGGGCGGGCATGACGCGGCTCCCGAATCCGCCGGGGGTGGTGATGCCCTCGCTGGGGAGCCCCGCGCTCTTGAGCAGGCGCAGCGCGAAGCCGAGGTAGTCGGCGAGGAAGTCGGCGGAGCGCCCGGCGCTGAAGCCCCAGTTCTCCATGTTCTTTTCGGTGCGGTCCGGGTAGGGGCGGCCGGTCTTCGTGTCGATCCCCCACGTGTGGCTGACCATCTCGGGGTGGATGTCGCAGTTCGGGGCGACCTCCTCGCGGACGAGCCGGAGGCTCGCCTCCAGCTCCTTCCGCGTCCAGCCGGGCATCTCGCGGTCGATCCAGCCGACGCAGGCGGGGTAGGGCACGATGCTGTACTTGCCCTTGACGCCGTGCCCGCGGCACCAGTCCATGAACTTCCGGACGAAGGCGTCGGGGATCTCGCGGGGGAGCTTCCGCCAGTCCTGCAGGTACCGGTCGGGGAAGACCTCGGCGAACTGGGGGATGGCGAAGTGGGCGAGGTTGACGAGGCAGGTGGAGTCGTCGAT
>CAYUME010000477.1:4053-4508 GCA_964445475.1 uncultured Planctomycetia bacterium | reverse complement strand
GGCCGAGCGCGAGCGGAAGGACGCCGAGGGCCAGCTCCAGCGGGCCGAGGCGCAGCTCGCCCGCGCGCAGGACGAGGCACAGAAGGCCCGGCAGGCGCGCGACGACCGCGAGCGGGAGCTGAAGCAGCGGCTCGACGAGACGGCGCGGCAGCAGGACGAGGCGCGGAAGGCGCAGGACGCCGCCGCCGAGGCGCAGCAGCGCGCCAACGCCGCGCACGAGGCGGCCATCGCCGCGATGGCGAAATGGCTCCAGGAGACCGGCCGGCTCGCCCGGGCGCCCCTGCCCGAGACCGCGCCGGCCGCGACGCTCACCTGGCAGGAGATGCGCCAGCTCGATCCCTACGCCCTCTACCGCCGCGCCATGGAGACGGAGACCGCCGTGGCCGAGACCTACAAGGCCGTCCGCGCCGCCGAGCTGGGCCTGCTCCGCAAGATGCCGCTGGCGGAGGCGCTGA
>CAYUME010000477.1:0-4043 GCA_964445475.1 uncultured Planctomycetia bacterium | reverse complement strand
TCCGGCGGCAACCCCGGCATCGACAGCTGGATCAACGAACTCGTCTGGCGCGACTTCTATCGCCACGTCATCGCGCTGTTTCCGCACGTAAGCCGCGGTCAGGCATTCCGGCCCGACATGGACCGCGCGGCGCTCACCGAGGCCGTCCGGACGGCCGACGCGATGGAGAAGCACAAGGCGGCCATGAAGGAGGCGGTGGGCGAGGCCGACAAGATGGTCGAGCTGGCGCAGAGCATGCGCGAGGCGGCGCTCGCCCTGCGGTCCTCCGGCGGCCAGGGCCTCTCCGTCCAGGTGGCGCACGCCGGGGCGATGGAGAAGGCCGCGGCGGAGAACCCCGACCAGAAGGCCGTGGACCTCACCCGCCTGATGGGCGCCGGCGGCGGGGGCGACAGCGCCCGGACCGACTCGCGACTCGGCGGCGATGCCGGGGGCGGCCGCGCCGACCGCTCCCGGACCCATCCCCCCCTCGAGATGAACACCCCCGGCGTGCTGCCGGGGCGCCTCATCGCCTCCGACGGCCAGCCGGCCAACTGGATGTACGTCGACTCCTGGTACGTCATCGGCCCGTGGCCGAACCCGGGGCGCGTGAACATCGACAAGAAGTACCCGCCCGAGACGGTCGTGGACCTGGACGCCGCCTACGCCGGTGCCGACGGCCGCCCGCTGCGCTGGCGCTACGTCAAGTCGCCCGAGGTGATGCTCGTGCCGCCGGACGAGCGCGAGTACATGATCTACTACGCCTACACGGAGGTCTTCTGCGAGGCGGCGCTCGATCTCTGGGTGGCCATCGGCAGCGACGACAAGTCGAAGATCTGGCTCAACGACCAGGTGATCTGGGAGAGCGTGCCGTGGCACAAGCCGTGGCACATCAACGAGGGGTTCCGCAAGGTCCGGCTGGCGAAGGGCCGCAACCGGATCCTCTACCGGCTGGAGAACGGGTGGCACTCCTGCGCGCTCTCGCTGATCTTCTGCACCCAGGAAGGGCAGTAGCGCCTCACGGCGGCTCCCCCAGCGGCCGGACGCTCGCCCGGTCCGGCTCCAGCCGCAGCACGAAGACGCGGCTGTCCGTGTCCACCGCCCAGAAGAGCCGGCGCTTCGTATCGTACATCATCCCCATCGACACGTTCCGCCCCTTCTTCCCGCTCGGGTCGTCGCCCCCGATCGCCAGCGAGACCCACCGGTTCCCCGCGCAGTCGTAGGCCGGCGTCCGCCGCGCGCCGTCGTCGCCGGGCGGGAGCGTGGCGCCGACCAGCATCAGGTCGTGCGCGATGTCGTATCGGATCTGGCAGAGGTACGGGATGGCCCGGGCGGCCTCGCGGCCGTCGGGCGACAGCGCTCGGACGGTCCCGGTCGCCAGGTCGACCGCGTGGAGCTCGCCGTCGTACGCGTGCTTGTCCCCGTAGGGCTTCCGCGCGAAGAGGAGCCGGTCGCGCTTGGCGTCGTACGCCAGGGTCGAGTTGTCCACGACGGAGCCGGGCAGCTTCGCGCCGGAGAGGGGGACCTCGACCCATTCCGTCCGCCCGGCGTCGAACCGGAAGATCCTTCCGTGCTCCGTCCACGCCATCAGCCCGCGCGGCGTCGGGCAGAGGGTGAGCGTGTAGTAGCAGCTGTCGTAGGCCATCCCCTTCGGCTTGGCGAAACGGCCGGTCCAGTCCCCGAGGTCCGGGTCGTATACGTAGCAGTGGTCGGTCCTTCCCACGAAGAGCATCTTCCGGAGGGCGGGGTCGCAGCCGTAGCTCTGGTAGGTGTGGCCCGTGACCCACGGGCGGCGGTTGAAGCTGAAGCCGTCGGGGTACTCCGTGTTCGTGTAGAGCTGGCCGAGGGGGAACTCGACGGGGCAGGTCAGCTCCCAGCGGTTGGTGTCCATGTGGTAGTGGAGGACGTCGGTGCCGCCGTGCGCGCAGTGGCCGCCGCTCCAGCGCAGGATCAGGTCGCGGCCGGGGTCGATCGCGGCGGAGCCCCAGTCGCGGTTGAGGGCGGGGCGGGCGGGCGGCCCGGTCTGCGTCCAGGTGTTGGGCGGAAGCGCACGGAGCCACGCCGCGAAGGCCGCGGCGTCCGGGCGCGGGGCGTCGAGGCCGCAGTCGGGGTGGAGGCGCCCCGTCCGGTAGACGCGCGCGCCGGGCGGCGCCGCCGCGCCGGCGCCGGTCCACGCGTCGGCGGCCGCATCGTACGTCCACGGGCCGTCCCCGAGGTCGCGGTACTGCCCCCCCATGTAGTCGGTGTTCGACGTGTAGGTGTAGCCGCCCGTGAGCGTGACCGTCCCGTCACCGGCTGCCGTGAGCGCGTGGCGAGCGCGGGGCGGCGGGGCCGCGGCCGGATGGCGCTGCATCCACCGGCGCTTCGCCGGGTCGAAGACCCAGGTGTCGTTGGTCAGGTAATCGAGGTGGTCGCCCCCGAAGAGGACGAAGAGGCCGGTCTTGGCGTCGAAGGCGAGCGGGCTGAGGGCGCGGGGGGGCGGCTCGGCGTCCAGGGATTCGGAGGCTTTCTCGAGGGCGACCTGCAGCGCCGCCATTCGCTTGAGCCCCGCCGCGTCGAGCCCGGTTTCGAGTGCCGCGGCGACAGCCGACGACTCCGTGCGGGCCGCCGCCAGACTCGCGAGGGCACGCCGACCCTGGCCGGCCGCGTAGGCGTCCGGGCTGCTTGCGCATTTGTCCAAATCCGCAACCAGGGCGTCCAGGTCCTGCGAGACCTTCCGCTGGAGTGGGAGGACCTCGTCCCGAACGCGCGTCGCCGTCCCGTCCGCCGGGAGTCCCTGGAAGTAGACGGCGCGCGCGCGAGCGGTGGCGTCCTTCTGGATCGTCCGCGCGGCCCAGGCCCGGGCGTGGAAGGCCTGCAGCGGGTTGCGCGCGCGCAGGTCCTCATGGATCGGCTCCCAGGCGTCGCCGTCCTTCACGCGCGTGTGGGGGCGGCCGTCCTCGGCCCGCTGGTCCTGGCCGCCGAAGGCGAGGGCGGGGCCGCCGGGGACCTCGCTGGCCGCGCCCCAGATCACCGGCGGCTTGAGGGAGACGGCGGGGAGGCGGTAGGGCCGCTCCGGGGGGGCGGCGGAGGCCGGGAGCAGGAGCAGGCCGTGGCACACGACCCACGTGCTGACGTGCAGGAGGATCCCCGCGGGCCGGCGGGAGGCCGGCCCGGGGATTGCATCCTGGCCGATCCGGGCATGAGCACGGGTCAGCACAGATGGAATTCTACTGCAGCCCCGATCCGTGTCCATCGATATGCCCCCCCTCCCGCCGCGGGGGCTGGCGGACGTCTTTGCCTGCCCCCGCGGGGGGAGGGGCTGCCGGCCCCTGACGCATTTCGACATGATTCTGTCGCCCCGCGCGTGTGGTATCCCCGTGTATTGCAGTTATATGGAGGGCAACGGAACGACGCGCCGCGTGAGCGGGGATCACGGCCTCGCGGGTGTCGCGGAGCGGTCTGGGGACAGGAGAGGCATACCATGACACGCATCGAAGGGACGGCGCTGCTGCAACGGATGCCGGTGACGTTCGTTCTGGCGAGTGTGCTGGCCTGCATGCAGTTGGCCGGCGCGGGAGAAAAGGCGGGAACGGTCGAGCCGGATTATACCAAGGGGGAGCAACCCGTGCAGCCCGATTCCCCTTGGGCCCTGGGGCCGACGGGCGCTTTCGGACATATCTGGCACGGCGATCAGCGGAAGATCGAAAGCGTCGCCAATGGATCGCCCGCGGAAGGTAATCTCAAGGCGTGCGACGTTATTCTCGGCGTGATTTCACCGAAGGCGGGCAACGGCGACCGCTTCACATCGGAAGCGCGCAAGGCTTTGTCTGCGGCCATTACCGAGGCTGAAAAGGAGGGCGGCAAGCTTATTCTGAATGTCTGGCGGCCCGAGACGGACCGTGTGACCGTGCCCCCCAAGGGCAAGAAAGACAAGCCCTCGACAAAGCTGGTCCTGAAGCAGCCCCTGTCAGCCAAAATCGTGCAGGTGACCCTGACCCTGCCGAAAAAAGGAGCGTTCAGCGCCACGTCGCCATGGACATGCGAAAAGACCGACGCGCTGATCGCCGACGCGGCCCAGGCTATTG
>CAYUME010000476.1:0-4517 GCA_964445475.1 uncultured Planctomycetia bacterium | reverse complement strand
GTGTTCGAGGTGCCGCCGTTCGACGCGGGCACCCGGGGCGTCGCCATCGCGGTGGCGGGATCCGAGGCCTTCTCGGTCGTCGGCGGGGGCGACAGCGTCGCGGCGCTGGCCCAGATGCAGCTCACCGACCGCATCAGCCACGTCACGGCCTGGTGCTTCGCGAAGGCGGACGAGCCCTTCATCCATCTCGACTACGGCAAGAGCCTGAACGAGCCCTTCGGCGGCGGCGTGAAGGCGCTCTCCCGCGTGAAGGGCTGGGCCCTCGAGGGCGGCGCCGAGATGGCCTTCCTCAAGGACGCCGACGGCCGCGGCTACGTGCAGGAGATGAAGATCCCCTGGGCGCTCGTCACCGACCGGAAGATCCCCGCCGCCGGCGACCGGTTCTGCTGCGGCGTCGAGCTGCTCTGGGGCGAGGCCGACTGGCCCGTCCACCGCTACGCCGACAACCTCGCCGAGGGGGCGACCAGCCGCGAGTTTTTCTGGACGGCCAAGGACGCCTGGGGGCCCGTGACCCTCGAGGCGAAGGGGGGACTCTCGCTGCCCCCCGCTCCGTGGGACCGCCCCGCCGCCGAGGAGAAGCCCGAGGGGCCGGTCGCGATCGCCTACGAGCTCGCGGCCGACGCCCGCGTCACCCTCGCCATCGACGACGCCTCCGGGCGCCGCGTCCGCAACCTCCTCGCCGCCGCCGAGCGCACGCGGGGGAAACAGGTCGACCTCTGGGACGGCCTCGACGACAAGGGCGAGCCGGTCGAGCCCGGGATGTACGCCGTCAAGGGGCTCACCCACGACGGCCTCCACCTGAAGTACGTCACCTCCTTCGCCAGCCCCGGCCGCCCCGGCTGGGGAACGGCGGACGGCCGCGGCGCCTATTACGGCGATCACACCGCCCCCCAGGCGGTCGCCTGCGGGCCCGGCGACCGCCTCGCCCTCGCCTGCCCCATGGGCGAGGCCGGCCAGCACCTCATCGGCGTCGACCTCGACGGCCGGCGCCAGTGGGGCCTCGCGAACCGCATCGCCTGCGGGGGCGGCCGCGTCTCCCTCGCCACCGTCGGGATGATCCACTGGGTCGCCAACGGCGACGGCCAGAAGCCGGGCCGCTTCACGGTCTGGCGCTGCGACCTCGCGACCGGGACGTACGCCCCGTGGAAGCGCAAGGGCGCGGACGGGAAGGACGTCCTCGACCTCGAGATCGCCCCCGCCGACGGCACCCGTCACTGTCGCGCCCTCGCCTGGCGCGCCGACGCGCTCGCCGTGATCGTCGCGGGCGACCGGCGCATCCTCCTTCTCGACCCCGAGACGGGCAACGTCGTGACGGAGCTGAAGGAGATGCCCGTGGGCATGGCGGGGTGCGCCTGGGCAACGGACGGCACGCTCCTCGTCGCCGCCGGCTCCGCCCTCCACGCCGTCGACCCGGCGACCGGCGCGTGCACGAAGCGGATCGACGGGCTCGACGACCCGCACGGCGTCGCGGTCGATGCCACGGGCCTCGTCTATGTCGCCCAGCGCGGGCGGAAGCAGTGCGTCGAGATCTTCGACGCCGCGGGGAGGAAGGTCCGCGTGATCGGCAAGCCCGGCGGCCGCCCCGAGCCCGGCACCTACGCCGCGGACGCCATGCGCAACCCCGCCCAGATCGCGATCGACAGCCGCGGGCGCCTCTGGGTGACCGAGGAGACCTATCAGCCGAAGCGGACGAGCGTCTGGACGCCCGACGGGCGCCTCGCCCTCGACCTCCCCGGCACCACCGGCTACGCCGCCGGCGGGATCGTCAACCCCTTCGACCCGACGCGCGCCTTCAGCGAGCGCGTCGAGTACCGGATCGACCCCGCCGCCCAGTCCTTCACGCCCCTCTTCAGCCTGCCCGACGCGCTCGGGACCGCCTGGTTTAGGATCACCAAGAGCGCGCGGGGGGGGGGGCGCTTGTCCGCCCCGCCCCGCACCCCCGCGCGCGACGCCGGCATGGTGAAGATCTACCTGCGCCTCCCCGACGGCGCCTGGCGGCACGTCGCCGAGTGGGGCAACGTCGGGCTCGGCAAGTCGATCGACGAGCCGAGCCACAAGGAGTGGAACGCGAAGTTCAAGGGGCCGCTCTGGGACGGCGCCTTCGGCAAGACCTTCCTCTGGGTGGACCGGAGCGACGACGGGCAGGCCCAGCGCGAGGAGATCGCCTTCCGCGACGGGGCGGTCGGGCGCTACTACTGGGGCCAGGCGATGGGCGACGACCTCACGGTCGTCGAGCCGCTCTCCGGCCAGGACGCCTTCCTGCTCTTCAAGCCGGAGGGCTTCACCCCCGGCGGCGCCCCGTGCTACCGCTTCGACGCGGCGGAGACCGTCCGGCCCGTCCAGGGTGGCGAGGGGATGATGGCGGTCGGCCGGGACGGGCGGCTCTACCTCAACCAGACGCCGCTCACCGGGCTCGACCGGACGGGGAAGACCCTCTGGACCTACCCGAGCGACTTCGTCTCCGTGCACGGCTCCCACCGCGCGCCGGCCGCGGCCCCGGGGCTCCTCATCGGCCCCAGCAGCATCTACGGCACCGCCTTCGTCAGCCCGGAGATCGGCGAGATCTTCTACCTCAACGGCAACCTCGGCCAGAACTTCATCTTCACCGGGGACGGCCTCTGGGTGCAGAGCCTCTACCGCGACTGCCGCGGCTGGTTCGACGTCCCCGCCCAGGCGACGCCGGGCATGTCCTGCGACGCGATGACCGCCGGCGGCGAGAGCTTCGGCGGCGGGTTCTGCAAGGCGGCGGACGGGATGTACTACACCGTCGGCGGCGGCACCGCGGCCGTCGTGATGGAGGTGACCGGGCTCGATTCGCTGCGGCGATTCGGGCTCCGGGTGACGGTCTCGGAGAAGGACGTCGCGGCGGCGCGGGCGCTGAAGATCGCGCGCCTGGCCCGCAAGACGGCCGCGCGCGTCCACGTCGTCCGCGCCGCGTCAACGCCGCTGCCGGCCGACGGCGACCTCGCCGCGTGGGCGATGGAGAAGGACGCCCTTGAGATCAAGGCGGGAACCGCCACGGCCGGCCGCGTCAAGGCCGCGTACGACGACGCCATGCTCTACCTGGCCTGGCAGGTGCGCGACGGCTCGCCCCTCCGGAACGCCGGGCAGGACGAGCGGCTGATGTTCATCACGGGGGATGGCGTCGATCTCATGCTGCGGACGGACCCGGGGGCCAAGGAGGATTCGCCCCGGCAGGGCGACCTGCGCCTGCTCCTGACGGTGAAGGACGGCAAGCCGCTCGCCGTGCTCTACGAGGCGGTCGTCCCGGGGACGAAGGCGGAGAGCCGGGCGGCCTTCAGCTCGCCCTGGCGAACGGTCTTCTTCGACCGCGTCCGCGCGGTGGAGTTCCCGCTCGCCCTCCAGCCCGCCCCGGGCGGCTACGCCGTGACCGCCGCCGTGCCGCTCCGGCTCCTCGGCCTCGACTCGCTCAAGGGCAGGACGCTCCGGGGCGACTTCGGGATCCTCGGAAGCGACAGCGCCGGCCGCGAGTGCACCTCCCGCCACTACTGGGCGAACCCCGCGACGAACAACACGAACGACGTCCCGGACGAGGCGATGCTCGTCCCGGCGCTCTGGGGGCAGCTCCGGTTCGAGTGAGTGCGGCGTAATGGAAGGGCGTCCCGACCCGCCCGGGTAGGCCTGGACGGGAAGCGGGGCTCCGTGTGCCCCGCCGCCGTCAGGCTGTTGGAGCGAAGGGGGATCCCCGCCGGAGGCGTCCCTCCGCCTGCCGCCCCGCCCGCCCCACGCCAGCCCACCCGACGGCAGATTTCATTCCGCCCCGCAGCCGTTTCCGGGAACACGCATACATTACTGGTTTATCAAAACCAGCAAACCCGGCCCATGTCGGATGCGAGCCGGATCATGCCTTGGCGCCCCGTCGGCCACCCGGGTGGGGAAATCCTCTCCGGGGCTGGTGGCGTCCGCCTCGAATCGCCTGGACACGCCCCGCCGGACGGACTACGGTGAGGGACGCGATCCGCCCCCCTTACTCCCGGAGTCGCCCATGGCCCGCGCGAAGCCCAGAAGGACGGAAGCGAAAAGCGTCGTAAAGCGTCGACCGGCCCCCGCCGACCGCCGCGAGCCCTTCCTGCTCGCAGACCTCGCCGCCATCCCGGGCGTCCCCTGCCCCTGCGGCACCAGCCGGCGCGCCTTCATGCGCCCCGACAACCGCGTCTGCAGCCTCCACCGCGTCATCATCCGCCGGGACGCGGAGACGCACTATCACAAGACGCTCACCGAGGTCTACTACGTCCTGGAGGGGGAGGGGCAGATCGAGCTGAACGGGACGCTCCACCCGCTCCGCCCGGGGATGGCGGTGATGATCCGGCCGGGCACGCGACACCGGGCGGTGGCAGGCGACGGGCCGATGACGATCCTCAACTGCGTCGTCCCCCCCTTCGACCCGGCGGACGAGTGGACGGATTGACCGCGAGACCCGAAGGAAGCGCGTCGCGCATCCTTCGGGTCTCGCTTCGCGCTGTTCGCTCCGCCAGGGCTTGCACCAACGCAAGCTT
>CAYUME010000475.1:0-4531 GCA_964445475.1 uncultured Planctomycetia bacterium | reverse complement strand
CCCCAGCCGCGCCCGCGACTCCCGTGCCGGCCGGCGGAGCGCCCGCCGCGCCGGCGGCCCCCGCCGCGGGGACGCCCCCGGCCGCGCCTGCGCCTCCCGTGAAGCCCGCCCCCGCGAAGCCCCGCGTTCCCGGCGAGGGGCTTTTCGTCGCCGTCCACCAGGCCGCCCGCTTCGACGACGAGGGGCGCGTCCTCCTGGACATCACCCGCCGTCCGCCCTCCCGGAGCTGCCTGGCGTGCCACGCGACGCGGACGCCCGGCGCCGCGGAATCCGCGTCGCCCTCGTGCGACCAGGACATCCACCTCGCGGCCGGCATGACGTGCACCGACTGCCACAGGAACGGCATCGACCACCATACCGCGCGGGGGGACGGGAGCCCGCTCGACGCGAAGCACCAGCCGGACAACCTGACGCTCTCCTGCCGCGGGTGCCACGCGAGCGGACGCCTGGGCGCCCCCGCGATCCCCCACCGCGGCCTTCCGGGCTTCCACCTCGACAAGATCGCCTGCACGACCTGCCACGGCGGGCCCCTCCCGGGCGACACCACCGCGCCGGTCCAGACCGCGCGCGCCCACGGGCTCGGCCTCATCGCCGCCGAGGACCTCGACGGCCGCGACCGCCCCGCGGTCACGGCGACCGTCTTCAAGCGCGACGACCGGGGCCTGATCAGCCCCCACTATGCCGTCTGGCCCGCCTGGTGGGGCGAGGTGAAGGACGGGAAGATCGTCCCCGCCCCGCTCGATCGCGTCCGCGAGGCGGTCGCCGCGGGACGACTGGGCAAGGAGCCCTGTGCCGAGCCGGACACCGCCGCCGTGCTCGTCAAGTTGCAGGAGCTTGGCAAGACCGAGGCCGTGCGCGTCGCGGGCGGGCGGATCTACCGGATGCAGGGCGGCTCCCTTGTCGGGGCCGAGGGCCCCGAGGCGGAGGCCTACACCTGGCCGGTCGCCCACGCCGTCCGGTCCGCCCAACAGGCCCTCGGCGCCTCCGGGTGCTCGGACTGCCACGCGAGCGGCTCGCCCTTCTTCTTCGGGACGGTCGCCGCTGCGCCCGCCGGACCGGACGGCCGCGCCGTGGAGCGGCCGATGCACGCCTACCTCGGCATGTCCCCCCTGACGATCCACCTCGGCGCGGCGGCGGTCGTGATGCGCGAGCAGGGGATGAAGTGGATTGCCGTGCTGCTGGTGCTCGCGCTTCTCGCCGGGAGCCTGGCGCACTTTGTTGCCGGCTCCCGCCTGGCGCGGCTCCTCGGCGTGCCCGAGGCGGCCGCCGCGGGCGCGGCCCCGAGCCTCGGCCTGTCCCTGACCTGGCTCCACTTCTGCGGGTGGGGCCTCGTCCTCGCCCTGATCGCCACGGGCGCGGGCTTCCTCATGACGTACGGCCCGACGCCGATCCAGGGCTTCTTCAGCAGCCGCCACGCCGTGAAGCTGCACGTCGCTGCGGGCTTGACCTTCGCCGTCCTCGTCCCCCTCCTCGCCCTCGGCTGGGTCGTGACGGACGTCGTGCGGAAACGCGGGGCGGACTGGGTGAACGCGTGGGGCGGTTTCCTCTGGATGGCGCGGGGCCGCGGCGACGGGACCGTCCGCGCGTGGGATCGCCTCTGGATCTGGATCGACCTCCTCTGCGGCCTGGCGGTGGCCTGCACGGGCGTGGTCCTGGCGATGCACGTTCCGGCGGTGGGGCGGCTCGCGCCGGCCTTCCTGCACCACCTGGCGGACCATCACATCCTGGGCCCGCTGGCGTACGCCGTCCACGGCATGGCCGGCTCCGCCCTCGTCGGGCGGCTGGTGATGCACCTCTATGCGCTCGTCATCCTCCGGAAGCGGAACTGATGGAGGTTTGAGACCCGATTGAAAGACGAGGCGGCTCGAGAGGATTGTGTAATCGGGCCGTGATGATGATCGTCGAAAGCGCTGCTAGACAGCCGTGAATCGCGTGCCGTACATGTTGCTGATCCGCTGGATCATGCTCTCGTATCGGAGGATTTCCGGGACCCCGTATTCGCCTTTCTCGTCTTCGATCAGGCGGATCTTCGAGCCGTCGTTCCTGCAGTCGATCAGTACCACACCGATCGCGTCATATCCAGTATCGTCCGTAGTCGAGCGCCTCGACAGTTCCTCGATCTTCTTTACGACATCGATCGTCGACTTCGGTTGATTATGCTCGTTCACCCGGGGCTTACCCGACTTCCGGCTCCCTTGGTTCGTGGGACTGACGAATGTGGTCGACGTGTTGATGGAGATGAATCCGGCCGCGATGGCCTTTTCCGTGTCGCCGTGGATCGTCAGGTGCGAGGAAGACAGCTCGTCATAGAGTCGAGGCCTGGCTTTCCCGTGTTCCGTCATGCAGGCCTTGGCTTCGAGCGCCACCAGGACTGAACCGACAGCCCCCATCATGAAGACGGGCAGGGAGGAGAGGATCTGTTCCTGCTGGCTCGTCAGCGTGATCTCGTATTCTTTCCTCAACCAGTCAAAGTCTTCCTTCGAGTCGGACACGGGTGCTTTCGGCGTGCAAATCACGAGATCCAGCTTCTTCTTCCTGTTTTGGCGGAAATCCCGCATTTCGTGATTGATGCCGAAAACGACGCGTCTTTCGGCGGCATGTTTGCGAAGCAGGGGACAATTGACGAGGAGGTCGAAAAGCACTCCCCAGCATGCAGCCTTGCTGTGGCGGTCGCTCCTGGAGTGATACTGCCATTTGTTGCCGGATCGATCGACTATTCGCGCTTCGTCGACCGTGTTGACGAATATTCCCGGGCCGTGCATCAAGCGGTCTCCCGTTTCGGGGTCAGTAGCGCCATCTTGTCGCGGTGTCGCTGCAGGGCGACGAGGAAGTCTGTGGGATAGCGAAGGGAGCTCGCCGTCAGTCTTTTCAGGAAGCCGTCGATTCCCTTGAACGACAGCTCTTTGGGGCCGTACTTGAGGAACTGCGCCAAGGGGGCTGTTCTTTTCCTGGTCGGCCAGGAAGACATGGAAATCGCGTATCGCCCATCTCTGGAGCCGAAAGCGGCATGGGGCCATCTATCGAGACTCTCAAGCTCCTTGACGGCAAACGTCTTCTCGGTTCGGGTCTCGACGAGACGTTTGCCGATCCATTCTGCGACAGGCACGGATACGGCGTTGCCGACCAGTTTCCAGCGAATCCCCCTGCGGAATTCCTTTTCGGCCGCCTTTGTCCAGTCTGCGGGGAAACCTTGGAGCCGTTCGGCGTCGCGTATATCGGGCGTCACGATCCTGCCGTCGGGCAACCAGATTGCGGGAGAGGACGGGATTCCGATCGTAGAGCCACCCTTGAGCGTCGGCACGGCGTCGATCGCCCATCCGAGACCACGGATCCCCTCGGTCCAATAGAAGCCACAGGCCTTTCCCTTGTAGTTGTCCGCGATGTCGGGGCCCATGTCGTCCTGCAGGAGGACTTGCCAGGGCTTGATGGTCTTCGATGCCAAAAGGAAGATGCGCTCTCTCCTTTGCGGCAAACCGAAGGCTCGGGAATCGAGGATGCGGTACGCCCATGAATATCCGAGCTTCTCGAGACGGTCTATAACCAGCCGGATGGCTTGTCCGGCGTGAAGATGGAGCATGAACGAGACGTTTTCGAGGAGGACGTGTGGCACTTCGTGTCTTCTCAACAACCTGAATACCTCGCTCACGAGAGACGAGTTCTTTCCCGTGATCCCGGCCGTATGGCCCGCTTGAGACAGATCTTGGCAGGGGAATCCCGCGGTGATCAGGTCGACTTTCGGGAGATCCCGGAGTTTCCTGACATCATGTTCGAGACGGGTATCGGGAAAACGGTCCCGGAGTACGGAGATCGCCGGGCAGGCGATTTCGCAGAGCATCTCGGTCGAGTGGCCCGCTTTGCCGAGTCCGAGCTCGAGTCCGCCGATTCCGGCGAATAATCCGGCCGTCTTCAACCGCGGCATGAGTGGCTCCGTCTGGTGGTATTCCCTGTCGCAGGACTTCCGGCCGGGGCTTCCTTGAAGGCTTCCGCGATAATCCGGACTGTCTTTCCGGGATCGTTCTTGATCGCGTGTTCCCAGATTCTCAGGACGATCCATCCTCGTCTCCGAAGACGCGCGAAATTCCTGCTGTCTCTTTTGCGATTGGTCTCGATTTTGTCTTGCCAGAACTTTGGAATACGCGGCTTCCAGCGGGGAAACCTGTACCCATGCCAGAAATCCCCATCCACGAATACGGCGAGACGCCGAGTCTTGAATACGATGTCAGGTGTACCGGGCAGGGATCTGACATTGGAGCGGATCGAATACCCCATTTTTCCGAGCAGTCTTTTCAATGCTCTTTCAGGCCCCGTGTTCTTTCCCCGGACGCGGGCCATCAGGGCACTGCGTATTTCGCGAGACATGATATCAGTCAACGTCTCTCTCCGATGATGTCCCATTATACACGATGTCCGGGAAAAGGATAGGCTCGAGCCCTGTCCCGTTGCGGGCGTATGTCACCATGACGGCCCCCCCCTTGCGCCAAAGGATTTCCCGGCGGCGGGCATCCGCATCTTCCGGAGGCGGGTCCTCCCC